>DKII01000073.1:0-2211 GCA_002454125.1 Novosphingobium sp. UBA6722 | reverse complement strand
AGCTGGGCCGCGTCGCCCGCCGAGCCGCCGCCGAGCATCAGGCTGACCAGTACGACCACGGGGGCGAGCAAGGCGACGCGCGCCAGCTTGACGATCGTGGCATAGGATCCCGCCGCGTCCGAAAAGGCATAGCCACCGCCGATCGCCTGGGCGACATCGTGGATCGACGCGCCGATCAGGAACCCGGCCTGCTGGTCGGTCAGGTGCAGTTCGGCAGCGAGTGCGGGATAGACCGACATGGCAAAGGCGCTGGCAAGGCTGACGCCGACCAGGGTCAGCGCGAACTGGGCCTGGCTCAATCGCTCCTTGCCAATCACGCCGTAGAGCGCCAGCGCCGCACTGGCCCCGCAGATCGCGGTCGAGCCGCCGGCCAGCATCCCGGCATACTTCGACTGTGTGGCAAAACGCGCCCCGGCGATCCCGGCAAAGAAGGTGGTTGCCATCACCACCAACAGCGCCAGGAACGGTGCGGCGCCGAGCGCGGTGATCTGTTCGATCGTCACCTGCAGGCCCAGCACGACAATCCCGACCCGCAGGCAGGTGCGCGAGGCGAAGTCGAGCCCCGGGTGCGAGCGCGGCTCGCGCGCGATGAAGTTCAGCGAGAGGCCGATCAGCAGGCCCAGCAGGATGATCGGAAAGCCGTAATGCTCTGACAGCCAGGCTGCCGCTGCCGCCGCCACGCCGCAGATGGCGAGGCCGGGAAACAGGCCGGCCTTCTTGCTTTCAGCCTGGGCGGTCAGTTCGGCCAGGTGCAGCTCGCCATAGAGATCGCCGCCGTGGGGGAGGGCGTCCCAATCGATCGCGGGCCGTGTGACCACGTTTCTGTCCTGCGGTGTCATATTGCCCTTCCCTTATCCCTGCGAGACGTTAGTCTGCAAGCAACGAAAAGACAAAACTGGGGAAGAGCCATGTCCATCGGCGGCGCAAACCATACCGAAGCAAGCCTGATCCGTTCACGCAACCTGCTGATCGGGTTGTTGTTCTTCGGCACGATCATCAATTACGTCGATCGCCAGGTGCTCTCGCTGCTCAAGCCCAGCATTGAGGCGGAATATGGCTGGGGCGATGCCGAATTCGCGCACTTCGCCTCGATGTCGCAGCTGGCGGCCGCCTCGGCGCTGATCTTTGTCGGCTACCTGCTCGACCGGTTCGGGGTGCGGCGGGCCTATGGCACGGCCGTCGGCCTGTGGAGCCTGGCGGGCATCGCCCATGCCTTTGCCGCGACCGTCGGCCAGTTCGTAGCCGCGCGCGTTGCGCTGGTCGCCGCCGAGGCGATAAACACGCCGGCGGCGGTCAAGGCGGCGGCGGTGTTCCTGCCATTGAAGCAACGCTCGATGGCGATGGGGATCGTCAATTCCGCGCCGAACCTGGGCAACATCATCGCGCCGCTGACGGTCATCCCCTTTGCCGCGATGTTTGGCTGGCACGCCGCCTTCATCGTTACCGGCCTGATCGGGTTCGTCTGGCTGGCCTTCTGGATCGGCGGCACGCGCCGGTTGCAGCCAGTGGCGGAGACCATCGTCGAAGCGGCCAAGCCCTCGTTCGGCGAGGCGTTGAAGGACAAGGTGACCTGGGCGATCGCCGGCGCCAAGGCGCTGACCGACATGTTCTGGTGGTTCTTCACCTTCTGGCTGCCCGATCTGTTCGTGAAGGTCTTCGGCCTGTCACAGAAGGAGCTGATCGGGCCGACCGCGCTGGCCTTTACCCTGGCCGCGATCGGCGCGCTTTCCGCCGGCGTGGTCTTCCCGCGGCTCCTGGCGCGCGGGATGAGCGTCAACCGCTCGCGCAAAACCGCGCTGCTGATGTACGCGCTGATCATCGTGCCGATCCCGCTGGCGCTGACGGCGGACAGCCCTTGGACTGCCGCCGCGATCATCGGCATGGCGCTGTTCGCCCACCAGGGCTTCTCCACCAACATCTTCGGCTTTGCCGCCGATGCCGTGCCCAGCTCACGCGTCGGGACAGTGATGGCGATCGGCGCGATTGCCGGGAACCTGGCCGGCTTCGGCATCCAGGAAACGACCGGCTGGCTGCTGACCAACGGCCACGGTTATGCCCCGCTGTTCTATGGCGCGGCGGTTTCTTATCTGCTGGCGCTGGGCGTGATCCACTTCCTGGTGCCGCGGATCGTGGCGCATGATGAGGGGTGAGGGCGGAGGCTGCCCAGCCTGATCTTGCAATAGCGGCTCGCCACAACCTCCGCTCGGCCTG
>DKII01000011.1 GCA_002454125.1 Novosphingobium sp. UBA6722 | reverse complement strand
CAAAGCCAGACTCATACAAGTCGACCTTCCACAGCAGGTCGTGACCCAACAAAGACAGCCGACCGAAATCACGCTCGGGGCCGTTGTCAGGATCAAAGTCTTTGTAGCTGGCGAGTTCGGATGCGAGTTGCACAGCGTCAAAGCCGGTGATCCCTTGCACACCGCGTGTTATCATGATCGTTCCGCTGGTGGATTTCCCTTGGCGCAGTTCGTCATTCAGCCGAGCGATCTGTTCCGCCCGCGGGACCGTGTTGGTGATGTTTCCATGGTCAGCCATGGCATGCTCCTGTTTCGAAGGTAGCCGCCATCCCGCCACGCTAAGCTGCGCGGCCAGGATGGTCGGCGATATTGGGTTAAAACGGTCCGGTTACTTGCGCTTGGCGAGTTCGCGGACCTTGTTGATCAACGCATCGAGGTCGGCCTTGGAAGCCATGGCGGCCGTGACTGTTCTGGTGATCGGAGCAAGCGCTTCGTCGAAATCATTCTGCGCGAATGCTTGGGCCACGGCTTCGGCCTCGATATCGACGGGCAGGAATATCCGTGCATCCTGCTCATCACGGGCCCAGTTCAGCTTGAACAGGCCCGCCATCGCTTTGTCGTCCCGGGCAACAGCTGTTGCTGCGTCAGCAAGACCAGCCCGGAACTTGAGCTCGATGCACATCAGAGTGCCGCTGACTTTCAGTGCAGCCTCGAGCCAGCTGTGGTCATAGTCGTCTGTGGTAATCTCGCTGAGCTCCAGCCAGGCATCACCGATACCGCCTACGCCCTTGGTCATCTTCCAATCCGGCGTCACCAGGACGACTGAGCCATTGGCTTCGGAAGCAACCCACGGCTCAACTGCGGCCTTGATGACGGTAGAAATGATCTCGCTCATCAGCCGGTCGGCGATTGGCCCGCTGGCGAGATGATAGTCGGCTGCAATAGAGCTGAGTTGGCGGATGATCTGTCCAGCCTGATCAGGATCGATCTGCTGGGCGGCGACGAATTGCTGGTCAGTATCCATTGGCGAAATCCTTTGCCTTGATGGAGGCCACCAAGGGGACCTCCACCGGCAAAGCCGACATCGCAGACAATGCTCGAACCCTTAAGCTTCACTCATGTTCGATGGACTCAAGCGATCTCTCGGCCAGGAGCATCCTGACCGTCCCCTTCGCGGACCTGGTTGCGAAAGTGCGTTGAACCGGCCGACTTCAGTCGGAGCCTCAGCCCAACACGGCAGCAACAATAGCGGATTTTGGCGGCGAAAGCAAAAATGGCCAAAGCTTGCGGCTTAGATTATCGTTTTTCTATCAACACCTTATGCGACAAATTAGCCTGCATTTGATGCGATTCGATATGCCTGTTGAGCAGGCATTCTTCGGAGCGCGATCTATGGGCTAGGTGCGGCAAAACCACCCCTTGATCGATTTTACACGTCGTTCGTAAGCCATTGAAATACAATGACGCCGATTTCAGCGATTTTACAGCAAAACCGTTTGAGTTCTCGGGATGCAACGAGCTTGGGAAGCTGCTGCTCTACCATTGAGCTACACCCGCTCGGGCGCTGGGGCCATTGCCATGGCGGTCGCGGTCGGTCAACCGGACTCGATCAGGATTGGCGGAACCGAGCCGAACCTTAGCCCTGCTGGGCCCGGCCGCGGTCCATCACGGCGAGGCGGCGGGCCTCGACCTCGTCACTGCTGACCTGCGCATTGCGGGCCGAGGATGTGCTGTGTTCCAGCGCCATCGCCTGGCCAAAGGGCAGGGCATAGCCATCGTCGATCAGCTTCTTGTAAGCCGCGATCATCGCCGGATCGGCGCTGGCGATATCGGCGGCGAGTTGCTTCGCGGCGGGTAGCAACTCGTCGGCCGGCACCACGCGGTTTACCAGACCCCAGGCGCAGGCGGTCTGCGCGTCGAGGAAATTGCCGGTCAGCGACAGTTGCTTGGCGCGGCTGATCCCGATCATCCGCGACAGCTTCTGCGACAGGCCCCAGCCGGGCATGATCCCGACCCGGGCATGGGTATCGGCAAAGCGGGCATTCTCACTGGCGATCAGGATGTCGCAGGCCAGCGCCACTTCGAAGCCGCCCGTGATTGCCACGCCGTTGATCGCGCCGATTACGGGCTTGCGGCAGATCTCGATTGCCTTGACCGGGTTCGCGACCGCCTCGCTGGCATTGGCTGCGCCGAGGCCTTCGATGCCGAGTTCCTTGAGGTCGAGCCCGGCGGTGAAGGCGCGGGTGCCGGCCCCGGTCAAGACGACAGCACGGATTTGATCGTCGGCATCAAGCTCGGTCATCACCTTGGCCAGCTCGGCGCGCAGCCCGCGGGAGAGGGCGTTCATTGCTTCGGGTCGGTTGAGCGTGACGACGGCCACTGCGCCATCGCGTTCGACGGTTACCAGCATCGCTTGAACTCCCTTACTTGCGCAGGCGGACGGTGGAGCTTTGTCCGTCATCGACCCGGATGATTGCCCCGGTCACGCATTCGCTGGGCGGTGAGACCAGGTAGAGCAGGGTGGAATCGAGCTGGGCCGGCACCGGCACCCGTTCGCGTGCCAGGTGCGGCGCCGGGTTGCCGCCCATCCGCTCGAACATCCCGTCGGTCATTTCGGAGACGAACATGCCCGGCGCGATCGAGTTGACGTTGATGTTGTAGGGTGCCCATTCGACGCTGAGGCATTCGGTCATCCGGGCAATCGCGGTCTTGGTCACCGAATAGAGCGCGGCGCCGCTGCCATCGTAGCGGAAGTGGGCGGTGGAGCTGATGTTGACGATCCGGCCCGGCTTTTTGGCAGCGATCAGGCGCCGCGCCACTTCGCAGGCCAGAATCCACGGTCCGCGCAGGTTGACGCCCAGGACCTGGTCGATCAATTCCAGGCTCATCTTGTGGGCGCGCTGGGCATCGGGGATACCGGCATTGTTGACCAGGATATCGACCGTGCCGAATTCCGCCTCGGCTGCGGCGACGGCGGCGATCATCGAATCCGCGTCGGTGGCGTCCATCTGCACGGCCAGGGCCTTGCCGCCGGCAGCGCGGATCTTGTCGGCGAGGGCCTCCAGCCGGTCTTTGCGACGGGCAGCCAGCACCACGGCCGCGCCTTGGCTGGCGAGGACCTGGGCAAAGCGTTCACCCAGGCCAGAGCTTGCTCCGGTCACCAGCGCGACCCGGCCGGCCAGGTCAGTCGAATTGTTGGGCAGGGGGTATTCGCTCATGTCAGGCTCTCCGGGCATCGCCGATGTTTAACCGGTCGGTTAAATCACCATGCATCTGCCGGGAGCGCTTGGCAAGGGTCAGCCGCCAGCCGCTTCCACCACGTCGCGCAACCGGTCCTTGCCGAACCACATCTCGTCACCCAGGAAGAAGGTCGGCACGCCAAAGGCGCCCCGTGCCACGGCGCTTTCGGTGCTGGCACCGAGCTCTGCCTTGACCGCTTCATCGGTCACCAGGGCGCCAAGCGCGGCTACGTCCAGTCCGGCCTGGTCCAGCACCCGCGCCCAGACGTCCTGCTCGTCCAGCTTCTGCCCGTCCTGCCACAGCGCGGTGTACATTGCCTCGCGGTAGGCAGGCCCGCAGCCCAGCCGCTCGGCGGCAATCGCGCCGCGCATCGCCAGCAGGGTGTTGACCGGGAAATGCGGGTTGAAGTGGAACCCGGTGATGCCGTGCTGCGTCATGAAGCGCTGCATCTCGAGCCGGTCATAGGCAACCTTGTTGGCGACATGGCCATAGGTCATCAGCGGCGGCTTGTTGCCGGTGGCCTTGAAGATCCCGCCCAGGAGGACCGGCACATAGCGGAACTTGACCTTGCCCCGGGCCTCGATCGCCGGGATCGCGCGGTGGACGAACCAGGAATTGGGGCCACCGAAGTCAAACAGGAACTCGATCTCGCGCGCCATCACCACTTCTCCCCGTAAGGCCGGATTTCCTGCTCAAAGGTCCAGGCCGATTTTGGCTGGCTGTAGAGCGCCCAATAGGCCTCGGCCACGGCTTCGGGCGGCATCAGCAGGTCGGGCTGGGCGGCCAGAGCCTCTTCCCCGATCCGCTCGATCACCCGTGCCCGCACCCATGCGGTGTCGACCCCGGCATCGATCACCAGGTGGGCGACGTGGATGCCCTGCGGCCACAGTTCGCGCGCCGCCGATTGCGCCATGGCGCGCAGGCCGGCCTTGGCGGCGGCGAAGGCAGCATAGCCGGGATTGCCGCGCAGGCCGGCGGTGGCGCCAGTCACGAAGATCTTGCCGCTCCCGCGCGGCAGCATCAGCCTGGCCGCCTCGCGGACCGAGACGAAGCCGGCATAGCAGGCCATTTCCCAGACCTTGCGAAACACCCGGTCGGTCGTTTCGGTCAGCGGGAAACTGACGTTGGCACCGACGTTGAACACCACCAGGTCGAGCGGCGCGCGCGCCTCTGCCTCGGCCAGGAAGGCCGTGACGTCCTCGCTCTCGCGCGCATCCAGGCTGCGGCCGGTGATATTGCCGCCCAGCAGCGGCGCCAACTTCTCACCATTGCGGCGGCCGGCGTGGACCACGAAGCCCTCGGCAGCAAAGCGGCGGGCGATGGCGGCGCCGATGTGATCACCGGCCCCGATCACGGCGACCGATCCGGTCACTTGCGGTCCACCGGGATCACCGCGACGGTAAAGCGCGAGATGCAGACCAGCTTGCCCGCCTCATCCTCGATCCGGATCGTCCAGACCTGGGTCGTGCGGCCCAACGCCTCGGGCCTGGCCGTGGCATAGACCCAACCGGAGTAGGCCGGGCGGATGTGGTTGGCGTTGATCTCCATGCCCACGGCGACGAACTTCTCGCGATCGACGCAATAGCTGGCGGCGACCGATCCGATCGTCTCCGCCAGGGCGACGGAAGCCCCGCCATGGAGCCGCTTGAACGGTTGCTGGGTGCGCTCGTCCACCGGCATCCGCGCGCGGATCCAGTCATCGCCGCAGTCGACGAATTCGATGCCGATATGGCCGGGCAGGGCATTTTCGCCCAACGCGGTCATGGGTTGCAGGGGCGGATGCGCGCCACCCCACCAGATCGATGCGTTGCTCATGGCAACCGATCTGGCGGAAAGCGGCGCGGCTGTAAACCGGCTAGGC
This sequence comes from Novosphingobium sp. UBA6722, assembly GCA_002454125.1. Classification (GTDB taxonomy): domain Bacteria; phylum Pseudomonadota; class Alphaproteobacteria; order Sphingomonadales; family Sphingomonadaceae; genus Novosphingobium. The sequence goes on along the minus strand of DKII01000011.1, from coordinate 5,859 downwards.
GGCTTCGGTTACCCGCGTCCCGGCGCGCACGCCGTCATAAACGAACTCGCTGCCTTCCAGGTCGATGAACGGGATTTCGTCCTTCTCGCGCCAGTAATCCTGATTGTGGCGCCATTCTGGCTTGTCGCCGCGCTTCGGCATCATCTTCAGGCCGCGCATCAGGTAGCCAGGGTTGAAGTTCTCACTCTCGATCCAATCATAGAGCGGCATGTTGTGGTCTTCGTCGCGCAAGGCAACCTCGACCCGCTTCACGCCCTTTTCGTCCATGTGGTTCAGCAGCTTGCAGACAAAATCGCCCAGCATGTCGACCCGCAGGGTCCAGCTCGCGCGGAAATAGCCCATGACCCAGACCATGTTGGGCACGCCGGTGAACATCATCCCACGATAGTTGACCGTTTCGTGCCAATCGACCGGCTGGTCATCGACGAAGAACGGGATCCCGCCCATCATCAGCAGGTTGAAGCCGGTAGCTGCGACGATGATGTCCGCTTCGATCTCATCGCCCGACTTGGTGCGAACACCCGTTTCCGTGAAGGTGTCGAGCTCGTCGGTAAAGACGGTCAGCTTGCCCTGGACGGCGGCCTTGAAGATGTCGCCTTCGGGGCAGAAGGCGAGCCGCTGCTGCCAGGGGCGGTACTTCGGAATGAAGTGCGGCTCGAACTCGAAGTCCTCCTTGCCGGTAAAGGCGCGGACCAGCGCCTTGAGTTCTTCGAAGACCGCATCGGGTTCTTCGATGCAGCGCCGCTGGGTGACGTCCTGATCGTACATGATCTGGGCACGGACAACGCGGTGGATCGTCGGCTCGTCGATCCCGATCTCACGCATCCGGTCGGCCAGTTCGTTCTTGTTCTCGCTGCAGTAGAAGTAGGTTGGCGAGCGCTGGAGCATGGTCACGTGCGCGGCCTTCTCGGCAAAGGCCGGGATCACCGTGGCGGCAGTCGCGCCCGATCCGATCACCAGCACTTTCTTGCCGGTATAATCGATCTTCGGATCCCACAGCTGCGCGTGGATCAGCTGACCCTTGAAGCGGTCCATCCCCGGCCAGTCGGGCATGTAGGGCTTTTCGTGATCGTAATAGCCCTGGCACATCCACAGGAAGTTGGCGGTGAAGCTGACTTCGGCACCGTCGCTCGCGCGGACGGCATCGACCGTCCAGAGGTTGGTCTTGCTGTCCCAGGCGGCGCGGGTGACGCGGTGGCCATAGCGGATATGCGGGGCGATCCCGTTGTCCTCGATCACCTCGCCCATGTATTTCAGAATTTCGGCCGAACTGGCGATTGGCGGACCGATCCACGGCTTGAAGCGATAGCCGAAGGTATAGAGATCGCTGTCCGAGCGGACGCCGGGATACTTGTGCGTTTCCCAGGTGCCGCCAAAGGTCTCCTTCATCTCCAGGATGACATAGGACTTGCCGGGGCTCTGCTCCTGCAGGTGATAGGCCGAACCGATGCCTGAAATCCCGGCGCCAACGATCAGCACGTCGACGTGGGTAACATCCTGGCTGGCTTGCAATGCCGCTGCTTGTCCGGTCACAGGCGACTCTCCTCTCGCTCTTTTAATCGTCCGATTAAGCGCCGTTTAGACGGAAATGCCAAGCCCCGAATTGATCACCGTCAACTGGGTTCGAAAGGGGGCGGTTCTTGGCTCCCCGGTCCCAGCGCGCGCTGCATGTAGAGCGTATCGAGCCAGCGCCCGTGTTTGCGGCCGATACCGGCAAGCCGGCCGGCCAGGGTGAAACCGAGACGGGCATGGAGCGCTTCGGACGCTGGCTCTGCCCCGCCGATCACCGCCACCATCTGGCGAAACCCGGCGGCCGTGCAGGCGTCCAGCAGCGCCGCCAGCAGCGCCTTGCCCACGCCCTGGCCGCGCGCATCCTGGCGGATATAGATGCTGTCTTCGCAGACAAAGCGATAAGCGGCGCGATCGCGGAACTGGGTCGCATAGGCATAGCCCAGCAAGCGACCATCATTGTCCTCGGCCACCAGCCAGGGCCAGCCTGAGCCCACTACCCGCTCCATGCGGCGGTTCATCTCGGCGCTATCGGGCGGCGCAGTCTCGTAGCTCGCCGTGCCGTTCAGCACATGATGGGCGTAGATCTCGGCAATGGCCGGGCAGTCTTCGGGTCGGGCAGGACGGATCTGCATGGCCAAAGCATGACCGGGAGACCGGGTTGATGCAAGACTGGCGCCCTCAAACCACTGTGCTACCTTCGCAATTGATATCGATCCGGGAGACTTGTGTGCGCATTCTTGTGCTGAGTGTCATCTTGAGCCTTGCAGCGCTTGGCCATCCTCTTGCCGCGCAGCCGGTTACAACCGCGCCTGCGGCAGAACAGGCTGATGCCGATGCGCCGTTCCGCGATGTCATCCGATCGATCGAGGAATCGAGCAACCTCGACTTGTCCATGGCCTTGGTTGCAGATGCGATGGCAGAACAGTTTGCCATTGCCTCGCCGGAGCTCGCGCTGGCTGAACGGCGTTATCCAGGAATGGGTCGGGCCATGGCGAACGCGCTGCTACCAATCCTCAAGTCGCGCGATGCGCGTTTGCGCGAGCTTTACCTGCCGCGTCAGATCGCCGCCCTTCGTGGCACCCTTAATGCCAGCGAAGCGGCCGATATCGCCCGGTTCTATCGCTCGCCGCTCGGCCGAAAGATGATGGGCGCGGTGGTAGAGTCGTTCGACAGCAAGCAAATGTTATCGGATGCGGTCAATACCGGGAGCGTAGGAGTGGCCTCGTTCAACGCGGATACCAAGCGCGTCGTGGCGCATACGGTCAGTAAGCTTAGCGACAATGAATTGCTTGAGCTTGAGCGGCAGTTCAGGACACGGCCCGCGCTGGCAAAGCTGAAACCGCTTGGCACTGCGCTGGGCGAATTGCGGGTCGCGGCGGAGAACGAGCCGATGACGCCAGAGGAAGACAAGCAGATCGAAACTGCCATCCTCAAGGCGATGGATCAGCACATCGCTGCCGCCAAGGGCGGTAAATAGGCTGCCAGTGCGCCGGCAATCCCCCGCATCTTAATCGCCCGCGATCGTCATTCCGTCGATGCGGATCGTCGGCACGTTGATGCCGCGGTGCCACTCCAGGTCGTTGGCCGGGGTTAGGGCAGCGTACATGTCGATCAGGTTGCCTGCCACGGTGAACTCGGCGACCGGGCCGGCGATCTTGCCACCCACGATCCGGAAGCCCGAGGCGCCGCGGCTGTAATCGCCGGTCACGCCGTTCACGCCGTGGCCGATCAGCTCGGTCACATAAACACCGTCGGCAATGTCGGCCATCAGCTCTTCAGGTGTTACTGTGCCAGCCGCAAGGTGCAGGTTGCTGGTGCCGACACCCGGTGATCCGCCCGCGCCGCGCACGGCGTGGCCAGTCGGGGTGCCGCCCAGCTGGCGGGCAGCGGCGCTGTCCATCAGCCAGCCGGTCAGATGGCCGTCCGCCACCAATTCCCGCCGAGCGACCGGCAGACCTTCGCCATCGAACGGGCGCGAGGACAGGCCGCGCGGACGCAGCGGATCATCGACAATGGTGATCCCGGGCTTGAACAGCTGCGCTCCATCACGGTCGAGCAGGAAGCTGGCGCGGCGCGCAATCGCATTGCCCGACATGGCCCCGGTCAGGTGCCCGATCAGCGAACCGCCAACACGGGGGTCGAAGACCACCGGCAGCGGACCACTTTTCAGGCGGCCGGGATTGAGCCGCGCCACTGCACGGTCCCCGGCCATCTGCCCGATCTCCTCGGGGGCGGGCAGGTCACCAAGGTGGCGGGCCGTGCGATAGCCATAGTCGCGCTGCATCGCATCGCCTTCGCCGGCGATGACCACGGCGCTGATCCCGTGGCTGGTGCCGCCATAGGCCCCGGCAAAGCCATGGCTGGTGACCAGTGCCATCACGCGGCGAGCCAGGCTGGCCGATCCGCCTTCGCTGTTGGTCACACCGGCAACGGCGCGCGCCGCGTCTTCGGCTGCCAAGGCGCGGGCCAGCAGATCCTGCGGGCTGGGCTCGGCGCTGTCTTCCAGATCGAGATCGGTCAGCGCAGCGCGGTGCAGCAGTTCCTCAGGGGCAAGGCCTGCGTACTGGTCTTCCGGGGCGGCACGGGCCATGTCGACCGCGCGGGCGGCCAGTTCCTTCAGCGCGGCATCGGACAGGTCGCTTGATCCGATCGAGGCCGAGCGGCGGCCGACAAAGACCCGCAGGTCCAGATGCTCGCTTTCGCTGCGTTCGATATCTTCCAGCTTGCCGAGCCGGACCTGCACCCCTTCAGAGGAACTGCCCGAATAGATCGCGTCAGCGGCATCGGCCCCGGCCTGACGGGCAAGGTCGATCAGCGCGGCAGCGCGTTCCTGGGCGGCGGAAGGGGTCAGCATGAAAGGGTCACTCCGGTAGCGGAGTGGCCGATCTAGGTACTCGAATGCCGAAGGGCAATCAGGTGAAGGCGAATGCCAGCAGCTTGAACACGCCGGTCACGATGAAGGGCAGGCCGATCGCGAGGGCCCAGACCCAGTTGCGGTCACGGCGATAATAGGGGGCAAGGGCCGGATCGACGGCCTGGGCGTCCGACAGGCGGTTCCAGCGGCGTTCGAAGCGGCGGCAGGCCGGGATGATCGCGGCGACCAGCACGACCAGCGCGAAATAGGGCAGGAGCGAGCCGCTCTTGGCGTTGAGGGCGCCCATGGTCACGAAGATCTGCAGGCCCGTATAGGCCAGCAGGGCATAGGCGATGTGATCGCTCATCCGTTTGCGCCAGTCGAGCGGCTTGTCGGCCGTGTGAGCCGAAACGTCTGCGCGATATGATGCCTTAGCCATCGGCGATCCCCTTATCATTCCCCAGCGCCCCGGCAGTCTGTGCCGCCATTCAGGACAAGGTGAGTAAAACACCGAAGGGCGCAGTGATCAAGCCTCGTTTACCAATCGCGTTCTATGTCGTTGGTCGATGCCCCATGCACGAAACCTGCCAAATGGACTTTCCCCTGCTTGCCGAGTTTCGCCGCGCGCCCTAAACGAGCAGGTGCAATGACCGATACTGACACCCAAGCCGCTCGGCCCGCAGCCAATTCCGTGCTCACGCAGGGCGGCCTCGAAGTCATTTCGATCGCCAAGTCCTATGACAAGCGCGCCGTCCTGACCGATATCTCGCTGTCAGTGGCCAAGGGCGAAGTGCTGGGCCTGCTGGGACCGAACGGGGCCGGAAAGACCACCTGCTTCTATTCGATCATGGGCCTGGTTCGCCCCGACTCGGGTCGGATCCTGATGGACGGGGTCGATGTCACCAACTTGCCGATGTACCGGCGGGCGATTCTGGGCCTTGGTTACCTGCCCCAGGAAACCAGCATCTTCCGCGGCATGACGGTTGAACAGAACATCAACTGCGTGCTCGAACTGGTCGAACCCGATGCCGACGTTCGCGCCAGCGAGCTGGAACGTCTGCTCGAGGAGTTTGGCCTGACCCGGCTGCGCGCCAGCCCCGCAATGGCGCTGTCGGGCGGTGAACGCCGCCGCGCCGAAATTGCCCGCGCGCTGGCTGCCAAGCCATCGATCATGCTGCTGGATGAGCCTTTTGCAGGGATCGACCCACTTTCGATCAGCGACATTCGCGATCTGGTGCGCGATCTCAAGCAGCGCGGGATCGGGGTGCTGATCACCGATCACAACGTCCGCGAGACGCTGGATATCTGCGACAAGGGCTGCATCATCTATGGCGGCCAGGTGCTGTTTGCCGGCAGCCCCGAAGCGCTCGTGGCGGACGAGAACGTGCGCCGCCTCTACCTAGGTGAGGGCTTCACGCTGTGACCGCGTTGACCGGCCATCCTTCGGATGGCCTCGCGCCACCCACCGCCCCGCTCCCCCGGCCCAACCACCC
>DKII01000043.1:743-4221 GCA_002454125.1 Novosphingobium sp. UBA6722 | reverse complement strand
GCCGACATGATCGGCCTCTCCGGCCTGATCACCCCCAGCCTCGACGAGATGGTCACCGTGGCCGAGGAGATGGAGCGCGCCGGCCTTTCGATCCCGCTGCTGATCGGCGGGGCGACCACCAGCCGGCTCCACACCGCACTGAAGATCGACCCGGCCTATACTGGCCCGGTGATCCACGTGCTCGATGCCAGCCGCGCGGTCGGCGTCGCGAGCCAGCTGCTGTCCGACACCCAGCGCGATCCGTTCGTCGAGAGCACCGCCGCCGATTACCAGCACATGCGCGATGTCCGCGCCGGCAAGGAAGCAACCGTGCTCCTGAGCCTCGAGGACGCCCGCGCCAACAGCTTCAAGCCCGATTTCTCCGACAAGCCGATGCCGCCCGAACAGCCCGGCGTGCACGTGTTCGAGGATTGGGACCTGGCGGACCTCGTCACCTGTTTTGACTGGACCCCGTTCTTCCGCGCCTGGGAACTGGCCGGAAACTTCCCGGCGATCCTCGATGACGAGGTCGTCGGTGAAAGCGCGACGTCGCTCTACAACGATGCCGTGGCCATGCTGGAGAAGATCGTCAGCGAGAAGTGGCTGACCGCCAAGGGCGTCTGCGGCTTCTGGCCCTGCGCGCGGGACGGCGACGATGTCGAGCTCTACCTCACCGAGGAAGAGCGCCACGTCCGCCTGCCGTTCCTGCGCCAGCAGATCCGCAAGAGCCGCGACCGCGCGAACTATTGCCTGGCCGACTTTATCGACCCCGATGGCGACTGGATCGGCGGCTTTGCCGTCGGCATTCACGGGATCGAGCCGCACCTCGAACGCTTCCGCGCGGGCCATGACGACTATTCGGACATCCTGCTGAAGGCCCTGGCCGACCGCTTTGCCGAAGCCTTTGCCGAGCGGCTGCACCAGCACGTTCGCACCACGCTGTGGGGCTATGCCCCGGGCGAGCAACTGACCAACGAAGCGCTGATCCGCGAGGAATACCGCGGCATCCGCCCGGCCCCCGGCTATCCCGCCTGCCCGGACCACAGCCTCAAGCCGATCCTGTTCGAACTGCTCGATGCGACCACCAAGACCGGGATCACCCTGACCGAAAGCTACGCCATGCTGCCGACCGCAGCGGTCTCCGGCTTCTATTTCGGCCACCCGCAGGCCGAATACTTCGGCGTAGCCCGGATCGGCCGCGATCAGGTGGAAGACTATGCCGCCCGGCGCGGCGCGGACATCGCGACGGCCGAACGCTGGCTGCGGCCGAACCTGGACTGACCCTCGACAAGTCAGCCGCGGACAGTAGGTTGCTGGCCATGCGCCTGCTGCCCTTGCTTGCCTGCCTGATCGTCGCCGCGCCGGTTCAGGCGCAGGTCCAGCCGCCCGCGACGGTCGCGGTCGCATTCGATCGGAACATCATCCACCCGGTGCTTGCCGAAGGCCTCGCCGACCGCATCACCGGCCGCGCGGTAACAGCCGATGACCCGGTCCGCATCGCCTCGATCTCCAAACTGGTCACCGCCTTGGGCGTCATGCGGCTGGTCGATCAGGGCAAGCTGAGCCTCGATCGCGATGTCTCGGATTATCTCGGCTGGCGGCTGCGCAATACGGCCTTTCCGGACCGGCCGATCACCCTCGCCATGCTGCTATCGCACCGCTCGAGCCTGATCGACGGCGGCGAGCTTTACCTGATCCCGCTGGGCGTGACCCTGCGTGAGCGGCTGGCCGATCCGCGCGTCTGGGATGCCGAACGCGCGCCGGGCAGCGACTGGTTCCACTATACCAACCTCAATTTCCCGGTCGTCGCCAGCGTGATTGAGAAGGTCACTGGCGAGCGCTTTGACGTGGCCATGAGCCGACTGGTGCTGAAGCCGCTGAAGCTGGACGCCTGCTTCAACTGGGGGGCCGGTTGCAGCGCCGATGCCTACCGGCGCGCCGTCGTGCTGTACCGCGCCAGCGGCGAAGTGGCGCGCGACGATCTGCGCGGGAACCCGCCAGTCTGCCCGGTGTTCCTGGCGGACCGGACGGGCTGCGATCTTTCGGCCTACCGGCTCGGCGACAACGGCGCGCTGTTCTCGCCTCAGGGCGGCCTCAGGATTTCGATGCGCGATCTGGCCAAGATCGGCCAGATGCTGGCGCGCGGCGGGGCCGGGTTCCTCTCGCAGCCGGCGTTCTCGCGAATGCTGAAGCCGGTCTGGCAATTCGATGGCGCCAACGGTCTGGGCGAGGATGGCACCGCGAGCGGCTTCTTCTGCAGCTATGGCCTGGCGGTGCAGCGGCTGGCGAGCACCGGGGAGGGCTGCCGCGACGATCCGTTTGGCGATGGCATCGTCCGCTTTGGTCATTCCGGCGATGCCTATGGCCTCAAGAGCGGGCTGTGGTTTGATCCCCGGACCGGCAAGGGTCTGGCCTTCTTCACCAGCGCGGTGTCGGCCGATGCACCGACCGGACGCTCCGCTTTCCTGGCCGTTGAAGAGTCCGTTGTGGAGAGAGCAGGCTTCTAGCCCTTCCGCTCCCTGCCCCACCCGGCTAGGCGCGTCGGAGTGACGCGCGACGCCCTTCTTGACCAGCTCCACACCACCTTCGGGTTCAGCGCCTTTCGCGGGGTGCAGGAACAGGTGCTGGCGCGCGTCATGGCCGGGCAATCGACCCTGGCGATCATGCCGACGGGTGCGGGCAAGTCGCTGACCTACCAGCTCCCTGCAGTGATGCTGGAAGGGACCTGCGTGGTGGTCTCGCCGCTGATCGCGCTGATGCATGACCAGCTCCGCGCCGCAACCGCCAACGGCATCCGCGCCGCCACCCTGACCAGCGCCGACATGGACCGCGCCGAGACAATCGAGCGCTTCCGCGCCGGCACGCTTGACCTGCTCTATGTCGCGCCCGAACGCGCCAGCCAGCCGCATTTCCGGGAGCTGCTGGGCTCTGCGCCGCTCAGCCTGTTCGCCATCGACGAGGCGCATTGCGTTTCCGAATGGGGCCACGATTTCCGCCCCGACTATCGCCTGCTGCGGCCGCTGCTGGACTCCTTCCCGCAGGTCCCGCGCCTGGCGCTGACCGCCACGGCCGATCGCCACACCCGCGCGGACGTGCTGACCCAGCTGGGCATTGGTGAGGATGGACTGATCGTTGCCGGGTTTGACCGGCCCAATATCCGCTATGCAATCCGCCACCGCGACAGCCTGCTCCAGCAGTTGAAGACGCTGCTGGCCGAGCAGCCGGGGCCGGGCATCGTCTATGCGCCCACGCGCAAGAAGGTGGAGGAGCTGGCCGAGAAGCTGAGCGCCGCGACCGGGCGCCCGGTCCTGCCCTATCACGCCGGGCTCGATCCGCAGGTCCGCAGCGCCAATCAGGCGGCTTTCGTGGCCAGCGAAGACATGGTGATGGTCGCCACGGTCGCCTTCGGCATGGGGATCGACAAGCCCGACGTGCGCTTTGTCGCCCATGCCGGCATCCCCAAGTCGATCGAGGGCTATTACCAGGAGACCGGCCGCGC
>DKII01000043.1:439-681 GCA_002454125.1 Novosphingobium sp. UBA6722 | reverse complement strand
GGAGACCGGCCGCGCCGGCCGCGATGGCGATCCGGCCGTGGCGCTGATGCTGTGGGCGGCGGAAGACTTTGCCCGCGCGCGCCACCGCCTGGCCGAGGTTGAGGAACACCGCCAGGCCGGCGAACGCGCGCGGCTCGATGCCCTGGCCGCGCTGGTCGAGACCGGGGCCTGCCGCCGCGCCGTGCTGCTGCGCCACTTCGGCGAGGACCCGCCGCAGACCTGCGGCAATTGCGACAACTGCC
>DKII01000043.1:0-374 GCA_002454125.1 Novosphingobium sp. UBA6722 | reverse complement strand
CTGCGGCAATTGCGACAACTGCCTCGATGCCCCCGGCATCGTCGATACGACCGAACTGGCGCGCAAGCTGCTCTCGGCCGTCTATCGCACCGGCCAGACCTATGGCTTCGGCCATGTCGAGAAGGTGCTGCTGGGGCAGGAGGACGAGCGGGTAATCGCGCGCGGGCATGACCGGCTCTCGGTCTTCGGAATTGTCGGCAGCGACGAAGCTCCGCTGCTCAAACCGCTGATGCGCGCGCTGCAGGCGCGGGGCAGCCTGGTGCCGACCGAGCACGGCGGGCTGGCGCTGGGCGGCGATGCGCGTGATGTGTTGAAGGGTGAAGCCGCGGTGCTGATCGCGCTGCAGCCGCGCCGCGAGCGTATCGGGCGCGGCG
>DKII01000164.1:34808-35137 GCA_002454125.1 Novosphingobium sp. UBA6722 | reverse complement strand
GGCAGCGGCACGACGACCTGGCGGTCGAAGCGGCCCGGACGCAGCAGCGCGGGATCCAGCACGTCGGGGCGGTTGGTCGCCGCGACGATGATGATGCCCTCATTCGCCTCGAAGCCATCCATTTCGACCAGTAGCTGGTTCAGCGTCTGCTCGCGCTCGTCATTGCCGTTGCCCAGGCCAGCGCCGCGATGACGGCCAACCGCGTCGATTTCGTCGATGAAGACGATGCACGGCGCGTTCTTCTTGGCCTGTTCGAACATGTCGCGCACCCGGCTGGCGCCGACACCGACGAACATTTCGACAAAGTCCGAACCCGAAATGGTGAAGAA
>DKII01000164.1:1035-34696 GCA_002454125.1 Novosphingobium sp. UBA6722 | reverse complement strand
CCGACCAGCAGCGCGCCCTTGGGGATCTGGCCGCCCAGCTTTGAAAAGCGCTGCGGATCGCGCAGGAACTCGACGATTTCTTCCAGCTCTTCGCGGGCTTCATCGATCCCGGCAACATCGGCAAAGGTTACGCGGCCCTGGCGTTCGGTCAGCAGCTTGGCCTTGGACTTGCCAAAGCCCATCGCCCCGCCGCCGCCGCCCTTCTGGACCTGGCGCAGCGCGAAGAAGGCGATCCCCAGGATAAGCAGGAACGGCAGGGTCTGGACCAGGATATAGACCAGCAGGTTGCCTTCCTCGGTCGGCTTGCCTTCGTACTTGACGTTATTGCTTTGCAGCAGCGGCTGCAGCGTCGGGTCGTTCGGCACGGGAACGGTCGCAAAAGTGCCGCCGTTCTTGAACTTGCCGCTGATCTTGGTCTCGCTGATCTGGACGCTGTCGACCGATCCTTCGGCCACGCGCGTGCGGAAATCGGAGTAGCCGATCTGGCTTCCGGGAGCCTCGGCCCGCGAGCCCAGCATGGTCACCACCAGCAGCAGGGCAAGGAAGATCCCGCCCCACACCAGCATGGTCTTGATCCACGGATTGCCGCTCGGCTGATCGTCATTCATGCGCATTGCATCCTTTCGTCAGAGCCAATGTAGGCGCGAGAAGCTTAAGCGCAAGTTTGCGGCGGCTTGCAGGGGGCAGTTTGCGGCAGGTTGCCGATTGCAGAAATCGGCAATTCGGCGGGGCGATCAGAAATCGATCGCGATCCCGTTGCGCTCCCAATCGCCATAACGGGTCGGGGAAAGCCCGGCCGGATCCTCTTCCGGCTTGGCCGCCTGCGGCTTGGGCGCGGGGGCGTCGCTCCAGTGCGCTGGCTTGACGAAGGTCTTCGGACGCTCTGTGGCACGCTTGGTCATGACCCCTATCTGGCTATTGCAGGGCTTCGCGTCTAGGGGGCTGGTGAATGGATATTCCCGGCCTCCCGGCGCGCAAGGCGGCGCTGAAACTGCTCGATGCCGTATTGCGGCGTGGCGAAACGCTCGACCAGGCGGCCCAGCCCGCGCTTCAGGGCATTCGCGGCGATGCCGACCGCGCGCTGGCCCGCGCCCTGGCGGGTGAGGCGCTGCGCTGGCTGGTCGATCTCGACGCGCTGATCGACAGCGCGACCCAGCAGATCCTGCCCGAAGATGCCAAGCCGCGCATGGCGCTGCGGCTGATGCTGGCCGGCTGGCTGCGGCTGGAAACGCCGCCGCACGCGGTCATCGCCACCGGCCTGCCGCTGCTGGCGGGAGGACCGCGCCGGCTGGCGCACGGGGTCTTTTCAACCCTGGTGAAGCGCGCTGTTACTCTGCCCGCCGTGCCCACCCTGCCCGCGAAAGTGCTGGAGCGGTGGGGCGAGCGAGCCGGGGCAATTGCCGCTGGCCTGGCCGTGCCGCCGCCGCTCGACCTGACCTTGCGTGATCCGGCAAGCACGGCCGAATGGGCCGAGCGCCTGGGCGGCGTCAGCCTGATGCCGGGGCATGTCCGGCTGGAGCGCGGCACGGCGGTCGAGCGGCTGGAAGGCTTCAAGGACGGCGCCTGGTGGGTTCAGGACCTGGCCGCCAGTCTGCCAGCGCGGCTGCTGGGGGCTGGCGAAGGACGCCGCGTGCTGGACCTTTGCGCTGCCCCCGGCGGCAAGACCATGCAGCTGGCCGCTGCCGGCTGGCAGGTGACCGCGCTCGATGCCGGGGCCAAGCGGCTCCAGCGGATGCAGGAGAACCTGACGCGCACTGGCCTGTCGGCCGAACTGGTTCAGGCCGATGCCTTGCAGTGGGAACCCGAAGGACCGTTCGATGCGGTGCTGCTCGATGCACCCTGCACGGCCACCGGCACCTGCCGCCGCCACCCCGATGTGCTGCACCGGATCGGCCCGCGCCAGATCGCCGAACTGGCCGAATTGCAGGCGGCCTTGCTGGAACGCGCCCAGCGCTGGGTCAAGCCGGGCGGATCGCTGGTCTATGCCACCTGCTCGATTGAACGCGCGGAGGGCGAGGATCGGGCTGTGGCGGTCGGACTTGCGCCTCATCCGATCCGGTCTGATGAATTGCCGTCGGGATTGGCACCGTGCGGGAATGGTTGGATGCGTACCTATCCCGGTCTGCTGGACGATAAGGGCGGTCTGGACGGCTTTTTTATTGCGCGCTGGCAGGCCTGATGCGCAAAGTGCATCCAAACTGAATGGTAGTTTGGTTGCGCTTGCCTTTGGTAGAGCAACCACGGTGCGATTAAGACCCCCGGAACAAATTGGGGCGTTTCGGGTTGGCAATTCGTGCTGGAGGAAGAAAATCGTCTGATAGCGCAAGTTGAGCGCATGGCCGATGAGATACTGCGGCTAACTAGTCAGTTGACTTCGGCCAACAGTTCCACAAGTTCTGCGAACGATGACGAAAGTCGTCGCCTCTTCAACTTTGGCAGTACCCGTCCGGCCGAACCTGGCGTCTCCAGCGCCCGGACCACGCCCAGCTTGGTTGATCCGCTGCCAGATCCGCGGCTGGTCCGGCGCATCATCCGGTATCGCCAGATGCGCGCCCACCATTTTGGTGCTGAACTCTTTGCCGATCCGGTCTGGGACATGCTGCTTGATCTGGCAGCAGCACGAGCCGAGCACCGGCTGGTCTCGATCACGTCGCTATGCATTGCCTCGGGCGTGCCAACCACAACTGCGCTGCGCTATATCAAGCTGCTGGAAGACTTAGACCTGATCGAGCGGACCGCCGACACGAGTGACCGCCGCCGACGCTTTGTTGCCCTATCGCGCAAGGGAGCGGTGGCCATGGCGCGCTATTTCGCCGAAGTCGCGCGCCATTCGACTAACCGCACTTAATCCTTCAGCTTTTCAGCAAAGCCCTTTTGCAGCTTGGCCAGCTTGGGCGGGATCACGGCAAGGCAATAGGGGTTCCGCTGGCCTTCGCCCTGCCAGTATTCCTGGTGATAGTCCTCGGCCGGATACCATTCGGCCGGACCCTCGATCGTGGTTACGGCTTGCTGGCCCGGATGGGCATCATTCCAGCGGGTGATCCCGGCTTCGCACTCGGCGCGCTGCGCCTCGTCCAGCGGGAACAGCGCGGTACGGTACTGGGTGCCGATGTCGTTGCCCTGGCGGTTCAATTGCGTTGGATCATGGGTGCCCATGTGAATGTCGAGCAGGTCCGCGAAGGACACCACCGCCTCATCGAAGGTCAGCTTGATCGCCTCGGCATGGCCGGTCGTGCCGGTGCAGACCGCCTTGTAAGTCGGGTGCGGCACGGTCCCGCCGATGTAACCACTCTCCACCGCAGAAACCCCCGCGATCGAGCGGAACACCGCCTCGGTGCACCAGAAACATCCGCCTGCGAAAATTGCCTCAGCCATTGATCATGCCCTTCTGCTCTGAGCGCGGAGATAGGAACGAAGGTCCGCCTTGTCATCTGGGCTTTGGGCCCTACCTTGCCGGCAGTTTCCCCAGGAGAGGACTTCCCCCCATGCGTCGTGCCGTCTTGCTACTTTCCGCATTCGCTCTTGCCGTCCCTGCGGTTACCGCCGTCGCCAAGCCGACCCCCGCCCAGACCAAGGCGATGAAGGCGGAGATCGCCGCCGCCGTTGCCAGCCCGCTGCGCGATAAGGACAAGGCCCGCGACCAGTATCGGCGCCCGGCCGAAACGCTGGAATTCTTCCAGGTCGCGCCGGACATGAAGGTGGGCGAATATGCCCCCGGGGGCGAGTGGTACTCGCGCCTGCTCGGACTTTATCTCGGCCCCAAGGGCAAGCTGGTCGGGCTCTACTTTGATCCCACCTCGGGCGCTTTCAATGAGCGTAGCCAGCAGGGCATCCGCGATGGCGCCGCCAAGTATCCGGCCGATGTCGCCGCTGCCTCGGGCCTGCCGGCCGAGCGGTTCAGCGCCATGACGCTGGAAAAGCTCCCGGATGCCGATAAGGGCACTTTCGACCGCATCCTGGTGATGCGGATGATGCACAACCTGATGCGCTGGAACATCGCCGACCGCGAGATCAAGGCGATGCGCGAACTGCTCAAGCCCGATGGCATGATCGGGATCGAACAGCATCGCGCGAAGGCCGATGCGCCCTATTCCTATGCCGATGGCAGCAAGGGCTATCTGCGCGAGGCCGACGTGATCAAGTTCATGGAAGTGAACGGCTTCACCTATGTCGGCAAGAGCGAGGCCAATGCCAACAAGAAGGACCCGGCCAACTGGGAAGGCGGCGTCTGGACCCTCCCGCCGATGATGCGCGGCGCCAAGGACGAGGACAAGGCCCGGCTCCAGGCGATCGGCGAGAGCGACCGGATGACGCTGCTGTTCCGCAAGCGCGCGTAGTCCGTTAGCGCTGCTTTTCCGCAAGCGCGGTTAGTCAGATAGCGCTGCTTTTCCGCAAGCGCATGGAATGCTAGGGGCGGCGGCATGAGCACGCTTACTGTCGCCGCCCTGCAGCTGCCGCTCGGCTCGTGGGACGAGGCCGAGAACATTGCCGCCGTATCCACGCTTGTGGAGCAGGCGGCCGGGCAGGGCGCGCAGGTGATCCTGCCGCCCGAGCTCTTTTCCGGCCCCTACTTCTGCAAGGTTGAGGATGAGGCGCTGTTCGCGCTGGCCCGGCCAACCGCCGAGCACCCCTCTGTGATCGCGATGCAGGCGCTCGCTGCAAAGCTGAAGGTCGCAATCCCGACCAGCTTCTTCGAGCGCGACGGGCACCACTATTACAACACGCTGGCCTGGATCGATCCCGATGGCGCGATTCAGGGGACTTACCGCAAGAGCCACATCCCCGATGGCCCCGGCTATGAAGAGAAGTATTACTTCCGCCCCGGCAATGACGGGTTCAAGGTCTGGAACGCCTTCGGTCACAAGCTGGGCGTCGGGATCTGCTGGGATCAGTGGTATCCCGAAACCGCCCGGGTGATGGCGCTGCTGGGCGCCGAAGTGCTGTTCTATCCGACCGCAATCGGCAGCGAGCCTTACGATGCCGATCTCGACACCAGCCGGATGTGGCGCCGCGCCATGCAGGGCCATGCCGTGTCGAACTGCATGCCAGTGGTCGCCGCCAACCGGATCGGGGTAGAGGATGGGCAGCGGTTCTATGGCCACTCCTTCATCACCGATGAATGGGGCGATCTGACCCAGGAATTCGGCGCGGAAGAGACCGGCGTGCTGGTCCACCAGCTCGACCTGG
Source organism: Novosphingobium sp. UBA6722 (assembly GCA_002454125.1). Lineage (GTDB taxonomy): Bacteria > Pseudomonadota > Alphaproteobacteria > Sphingomonadales > Sphingomonadaceae > Novosphingobium. Next base: position 29,509 of record DKII01000164.1, on the reverse strand, counting down.
CCCGCGCCGCCAGGCACCGCGCCGGGATGGGTTTTTTCCGCGATCGCCGCCCGCAGCTTTACGGCCGGATTGCGCAGGATATCTAAGCCTTGCGCCAGCGCTATCTGATCGCGCTGGGCTCGAACAAGCGCCACCATCGCTACGGCGGCCCGCGCCAGGTGCTGCGCGCGGCCAATGCTGCTCTGGCCGCAGCGGGCGTGGCGGTAGAAGCCGCCGCGCCGATCCTGACCAGCGCCCCGCTTGGCCCCTCGCTGCGCCGCTATGCCAACAGCGCCGCATTGATCGCGACCGACCTGCCGCCGGATGAGCTGCTGGATCTTTTGAAGAGGATTGAAGGCCAATTCGGCCGCCGCGTCGGCGGGCAGCGCTGGTCAACACGGGTGCTCGATCTCGATATCGTGCTGTGGAGCGGCGGGGCCTGGTCCTCGCCCGGGCTGACCGTGCCGCATGCTGCCTTCCGGACCCGCGATTTCGTGCTGACCCCGGCCCTGGCCATTGCGGGGGACTGGCGTGATCCCGTCACCAATCTTTCGCTGCGCCAGCTCAAGGCCCGCTTGACCCGCCCCCGCCCCATGCCTAGGTGAGCGCTCCCGTCGCCGCGCACGGTAGGGGCCCTTAGCTCAGTCGGTAGAGCAACTGACTTTTAATCAGTAGGTCGCTGGTTCGAACCCAGCAGGGCTCACCATTCCAAAGCCTGAATACGGCAGGCCAGGACGCCTAACGGCGCGTTGCCACCAGCACGAAGCAATCGCCCCAATCGGTGCCAAGGAAGGCGCGTTGCAGCAGGCAGCCGGCTTTCATGATCAGGCGGCCCGGCAGCGAGGTCTGGAGGCCGAACAGCTTGAGGTGAAGCGAGCGGTCCACGCCGCTGGCGGCCGTGGCCTGCGCCTGGCCTTCGCCGCCCCCGGCCAGACCTTTGCCGCTGACGGAGAGGTTGGCGAAGAAGTTGGTGACGTTGACCAGGGGAAAGCCGTTACATTCGATCCGCTCCACCTGCAGGCCAGCACCATCGGCCAGCCGCTGCAGATCCTGCCGGCTGTAGCGCCGGAAATGACCGGCCCAGACATCGCGCACGCCCCACATCCGCATATGCGCTGGTACCGTCAGGATCATCCGTCCGCCCGGACGCAGGCGGCCGACCCATTGGGCCAACGCGGCGGCATCTTCTTCGATGTGCTCCAGCACTTCGCACGCGATCAGCAAGTCGGCTTCGAACGGCCCGGCCTCGGTCAGATCGCCGACGATCCGCGCTGACGGGAAGGCGCCCAGCATGTCACTGGCAAGCGCCCGCGCCTGTGCCGATGTTTCGACGCCCACGCACGCATGGCCGCGCAGGGCAAATTCGTGCAGCAGCGCGCCCGATCCGCAGCCGAATTCGAGCACCTTGCCGGATGGAAGTCCTTCCGCGGCGGCCAGCACGCGGTCACGCCGCAGCACAAAGCGCGGCGCGGGCACCCAGCGTCCGGCGAGCCACGGCCCGTACTGCCGGTCGATCGTTACCTCTGGCTCTGGCGGGCGGGGGTCAGTCAGGGCGTTCATGCCAGCGACTCCAAGCAGACGCGCAGCTGCGCTGCAATCCTTTCGACATCGACCCCCGGCATTTGCCCCGCTTCGGCGGCCAGGACCGGCTGGCGGGCCGGATCGCGACTGGCCTGGGCCAGCGCCACAAGCTGTTCGGCCAGGCTGGCCGGATCGCCGGGCCTCGTCAGGCGGATGGCCTCGTCCGGCTGCACCAGCTCGCGCATCGCGGGGCTGTCTGAGGTGATCAACGGGCGGCCCGATGCGAGGATCTGGAACGCCTTGTTGGTAATGACCCGCTGCGCCTTGCCGCCCTCCGCAAAAATGCCGAGGCAGATGTCGGCCGCGGCAATCCGGTCCGGCAATTCGGCGTAGTCGACCCAGGCGATCCGCTCGATATTGCGGAGGCCCTGTTCGGCGATGAGGCGGTCGATCCGGGCCGATTCCTGGCCAGATCCAATGATGGTGAAGTGCAGCTCGGGCGCCGTGGCCAGGTCCTGGATCTGCGCGATGGCGGTGACCAGCGTGTCGAGGCCGTGCAAGGGAATGAACTGACCATAGAACAGCACGCGGACAGGGCCTTGGCGCGCGGGTAGCGGGGTCTTCGTAAAGAGGTTGGTCTCGGCACCCACCCAGGTGACCCGGACCTTGCCGGGTGGAGCCTGGTAGAGTTCGGCCACGTAGCGCGCGTGTTCCTGCGTATCCATCAGCACGAGATCGGCCGCGCGGACTGACAGGCTCTCAGCCCAATGCAACAGGCGGGCGAGCCAGCCGGTCCTGGGCAGCAACTGCCGGTCTTCGACCACCGTATCGTAAAGCGAGATGAACATGTCCCAGCAAATCCGGGCGCCGCGCAGCCGGGCGAACGGCCAGAGCAGCAGCACGTCGAGATTGCCCAGATAGGGCACGATCACCACGTCGTGGCGCGGCATCCGCAGGTAGGAATAGATAAGGATCGGATAGCTGGCGATCCACGCCACGATCAGCCGCAACCAGGCGAGAATGCCGCGGACCTGGCTCTTGTCCTCAATGCCGGCCCACGGGTTGCGGTTGACAGCCACAAGCTCGGGATCGAGCCGGCGCGCTGCCTCGATCAGCATGCGGACGCGGGGCTTGCCGGTATCGTAGGTGCCCCAGACGGTGAGCCGCGGGGGTGCTTTGCCGGGATTGACAGCTTCAGGCATCGCCGCTGCCCCGGTCAGCCGCAAGCGGCGCGCGCCGAACTTGCATCAGCGGCACTAACGCAACGGCGCCGCTCACCAGCATATTCATCACCCGGTCGAGGCCAACGGCCAGGAACGCTGCGGCGGGCGGAACGGCGACGGCCGTGGCCGCCAGGGCGGCAAGGGCCTCGCTGATGCCCAGGCCCGCCGGGGCAATGGCGGCGGCCGATCCGGCAATCAGCGCCAGCACCAGCGGTAGTGATTGGACAAAGGGAACGGTTAGACCCAGCACCAGGAAGGCCAGGTAAAGGCGCAGCGCGATCAGCGCGATGCCGCTGAGGCGGTGGAGCAGGATCAGCAGCGTGAGCAGTGGTCCGGCCTGGCGCCACAGCCATCCGGTGGAAACCAGCGTGCCAATAAGGCCAAGGCCGACCAGCGCCCAGCCGGCGGTCTGGGCTGTCCCCAGGACCGCCAGACCGGCGCCCAGCGCGCCGAGCATGATCCACAGCACGGCGGTGAGCAGCACCAGGCCGGCGCCTTCACCAAGCCCGGCACCGGCCTTCATCAAGGCCCCGGTGCGCACGATCGCACCGCCCGGAAGCGGCAGGGCTTCGGCCAGATTGGCCAGCGCGCTGGTGGTGATCGAGGGGCCCATGGCAATGCGGGTGCCGGCGGCCCGCGCCATCAATTGCAGCCCAACGCCGCTGTAAACCATGGTCAGCGGGGAGAGGCCCAGCAGCATGGCCAGCGCCGTGCCATTCAGCTGCTGGAGCGGAAGCTGAAGGCTATGGATCGACCAGATCGACCCGGCGACAAACAGCGCCAGCGCTAGCGCCAGCAGCGGCTTTTGGAACCGCTGCGACCAACTGCGCCACGCAGCCAGGACCTGCAGCTTGGGAAGGGCGGGTGTCACTGCGGCGCAGTCTAGAACAATGTGAACAGGGAGCCATCCGGAAAACCGTCCGGCACCCGGGGAACTTGCGGCAGCGCCCAGAGCCGGATGCAGCCGCCGCTCTGGTGCAGCACGCGGTGCGGACCGGCCTGCAACTGGCGGGTCTGGCCATCCGCCAGAAGAACGCCGTCAATCACGATCGGGCCGCCGTCGAGCGAATAGGGCCCGGCCCGGTAGAGCGTGACGGATTGCTCGCTCTGCGAGGGGCAGATCGTCTTGCCGGCGATCCAGATGGTGCTCCGGTAATGAATGAAATTCTCGCGCAGCATCGCGAAATCGCGGGGCTGCAGCGAATTGGGCATGGTCCGGCCTTCAAGACCCGCGCGCACGGACTTGCTGTCGGATAGGGCAAAGGCAACATTGCCGCGCTCTATTTCATTGGCGATGACCGGGATCTTCCGCTCGTAATAACCCTTCAGCCCCACGCCCGAAACGAGGTGCGGCAATATCCGCGGGTAATCGGCGATGAAGCCGGCATAGGCCAGATAGCCCACAGGTTGGGGGAAGAGCCGGTGCACTTCGTTGATCAGCGCTTTTTGGCGATCGAGGACGTTATAGCGTTGCTCTGCAAGCAGTGAGACCGGTGAGAATGCGAGCGCGGCCAATACAATCCCGGTCCCAAAGCGCTGAAGCATGAGGGCGATGGCCGGCGCAATGCCGACGCAGACCGGGGCCAGCAGGAAGACAAAGAAATAGGGGAAGGTGTTGCGGTAGAGCAGCAGCGTCAGCAGCGGCATAAGCAGCCCGAGTGACGCGATCGCGTCGCGGCGTGGCCGCCGCAGCACAACAAGCAGGCTCAGCACTACACCGACCGGTATCACCGGCGCGAGTTCCATCTGCTCGAAGATATAAGTAGTCCGCTCACCAGGCCCATCGCCCAGAAAGGCGCTGATCCAGCCTTCGAGCGAGGGAACACCAGCCGCCCTGACATCAAGGCCGATCCGGTGCAGTTGCAAGACCAAGACAAAGGTCAGGAGGGCCACAATCGGCACGGCGGCGATCCGCAGGGCAGCCGCGCGCCAGGCCGCTGGCGCATCCATCAGCCGGCGGATCGCGAAGGCCAGAAAGCACGGCGCATAGAAGATGCTCTTGATCGTCACCAACCCGGCGAGGCCGACGAGGACCCCGACGGCTAACACGCGGCCGATGGTCAGGTCCCGCGTGGCAAACAGATAGAGGGCCAGCATCAGCGCCGCCGTCGCAACCGGATCGGTCCGGAACGAGAAGCCCTGCGTGAAGATATAGCCCCCCGCGAGGTAGACGATCCCGGTGATCAGCGCGGTCTTGTGGTCCACAAACTCGCGAGCCAGTCTTACAACCATGGCAACGGCAACAAGTTCGAAGCCCAGCATGCCAAGGCGTGCGATCTGAAGCTGCATGATCAGATCGTCGGTCACGGCCGGGACCCACAGGAACAGCCGGATATAGAGGGTCTGAAAGTCCCAGGTCAGCCTGCCCTTGGGCAGATCGTGGACCATGCTGAAATGATAGAACTCATCCCAGTTGAAGGATTTCGTAAAGACCAGAAAGATCTGCGCCGCGATCAGCAGCCCGTAAAATGCATAGATCGCGAGTAGCCCGCGATCCGTTTTGCTGCAGGCGGGAACGTCAAACTCTAGAGAATGCGGCAACGCGTTCACGAGGCCTTCCGCTCCGCGATTTTCTCCGGCTTGGCTTTGGTGGCGGCGCGCTCGTTCGCGCGTTCCAGCGAGACCAGCCGATCTTCGATCCGATGGAGTTTCTGCAGCGCCGCTTCGTGCAGCTTGCGGTTCGCGCCGATCAGATCGGCGAGCAGGCCCATCAGTCCGGTCAGGGTGCCGACAACGATCAAGGCGCCGCCCAGGACTAGCGACTGGATATGGCCATCGCCCTGGCCGTTGAGCCAGAACCACATGAAGCGCGCAATCGGCATCAGCCCGATCAGGTTCAGCACAAGCCCGATCAGCGCAAAAGTGCGCAGCGGGTTATAGGTGGCGTAGACCCGGACCATCGTAGCCAGCTGCAGCGTGATGAACTGCGGGATCGAGCGAAACAGCCGCGAGGGTCGTTCGGTCAGATGCGTGCGGACTGGCACACTCACGATCTTCAGCCGCTTGCGTCCGGTCTGGATCAGCATGTCGGTGGTATAGCTGAACTCGGTCGTGATCGTGATGCGCTGCGCCGCTTCGCGGCTGATCGCGCGGAAGCCGCTGACGGCATCGGTGATGTCGGTTTTGGACAGGTACCGTACGACCGCGCTGCCCAGCCGCTGCAGGCGGCGTTTGATGAAGCCGAAGTGGGCATTGTCACCCACGCCGCGATCCCCAATCACCACATCAGCTTCACCAGCGACGATCGGCTGCACCAGCTTGGCGATGTCCGCGCCTTCGTACTGGCCATCGGCGTCGGTGTTGACGAGGATATCGGCGCCGGCGTTCAGCGCGTAGTTCAGGCCGGTCTGGAACGCCGCCGCCAGCCCCCGGTTGCGGCGGTGCCGGACAATGTGGTGCACGCCCAGCCGGCGCGCGACCCCGCTGGTGTCATCCGTGCTGCCGTCATCAATCACCAGGAACTCGATCACGTCGATGCCGGGGATGCTCCGCGGCAAGGCGACGATGGCATTCGCCAGACTTTCGGCCTCATTCAGGCAAGGAATCTGGATGATAAGCTTGGTCACGCGGGCCCCCTTATGGTTTCCAGGGGGTTAACCATGAAATCTTACCAAGGAGTGAAGATCGGCGGAATTCTCACGTATTCTGCGAGTGCCAGCCTGCCAGCGGCGCGTCAGCCGCTGTCCGCGCCCGGCAATCGCTCCGCTTAGCCCCGTAGCCGCTGGTAAAGAATTCGTGTTTCCAGCAAGTTGGCGATCCGCAGCGCGATCTCGATCACGTCGAACGGCTTGGAGACAAAGTCCTTGGCCCCCAGCGCCAGCGCGCGGCGGCGGGCGGCGATTGTGCTGTCGGCGGTCAGGACCAGCACCGGGCGGAACTCGTCGGGCCGGTCGTGACGCTTGAAGGCTTCGAGCAGCTGGAAGCCGTCGACCTCGGGCATCATCAGATCGAGCAGGACCAGGTCCGGTTCCAGCCGGACATAGGCTTCCAGCGCGGTGGTCGGGTCGGTGATGGTGTGGATGTCACCATAGCCTTCGCGCTCCAGCACGCTGGCCAGCAAGAGGACGTTGGCATCCTCGTCATCGACGATCAGGATGCGCCGGCTGCGGATTTCGGCGCTGTCGATCAGGTTTCCGCTCATGCCGCCTGCTTTCCTGCCTTGCCTTTCGCGTGGCTGCCGCGCGGGCGGCTGGGAAGGGTAAACCAGAACCGCGCGCCCTGCTCCGGGGCCTCATAGCCGATCTGCCCGCCCATCGATTCGACCAGCCGCTTGGACAGGGCGAGACCCAGGCCGGTGCCGTCAACCTTGGCGCGGTTCTGCTGGCCGAGCCGGTCAAACGGCGTGAACAGGCGCGAAACCTCGGTGCTGACGACGCCTTCGCCATCGTCTTCCACCTCGACCCGGATATCGCGGCCGCGCGTCTGGCAGGCCAGCCGGACCTGCTTGCCGGTGCGATTGTACTTGGCCGCGTTCGAGACCAGGTTGAGCATGACCTGGATCACCCGGCGGCGATCGGCCCAGGCCACCAAGGCTTCTTCGGGGTGTTCGAGCACAAATTTCAGGCCCGCCGTGGCAACGATCGGCGCGGCCAGGCCGTGCACCTCCTGCAGCAGCTCGCCCAGGTCGATTGCTTCGAGATTGAGCTCGGCCCCCCCGGCCTCGATGCTCGAGATATCAAGCAGGTCGTTGATCAGCGACAGCAGGTGCCGCCCGGCCTTCATGATCTGGCTCAGCGCCTCGCGGTGGCGCGGTTCGAACTGGTCCTCGTCGAGCTCCAGCAATTGTCCGAAACCCAGGATCGCGGACATCGGCGTGCGCAGCTCGTGGCTGGTGCGCGAGAGGAACTCGCTCTTGGCCAGGTTCGCGGCGATCGCCTCCTCACGGGCAAAGCGCAGTGCCTCTTCCGAGCGGCGGCGCTCGGTCATGTCGCGGGTGACCTTGGCAAAGCCGCGCAGCGCACCTTGATCGTCGTGCAGCGCGGTGATCACCACGTTGGCCCAGAACGGGCTGCCATCCTTGCGCAGCCGCCAGCCTTCGTCCTCGGCAGTCCCGTCGCGGCGGGCGCGTTCCAGCATCTGTGCAGGCAAGTGGCCGCGGGTCTCTTCGGGATAGAACCGGCTGAAGTGGTGGCCCAGGATCTCCTCGGCCTCCCAGCCCTTGATCCGCTGCGCGCCGAGGTTCCACGAGGTGACCACGCCCTGGGGATCGAGCGCGAAAATGCCGTAGTCCTGCACTTCCTCGATCACCAGGCGGAAGCGTTCCTCGCTTTCGCGCAAGGCCTGCTCGCGGCCGCGCAGCAAAGCACTTGCTCGGGCCATGCGTTGGGCGAGGCGACCGATCTCGTCGGCATCGTCAGGCATCTCGGCCAGCTCCTCGCCGCGGGCCAGCAGCTCAGCATTGGCTTCGAGCATCTGCACGCGCCGAACGATCCCGGTCGAGAACAGGTAGACCGCCGCGAGGCTGCCGAGCAGGCCGATCACCGCGCTGATTGCGGTCAGCAGCAGGAAGCGCCCGCGCACCTCGTCCACCCGGGCGCGGCGCTGATCGAGCAGCACGCCTTCGCGGCGCTGGATCAGTTCGATCTCCTGGCGCATCGCATCGAGCACGATCTTGTTGGAAACCAGGGCCGGTTCAATCGCCGCGCGGTTGCCCTGGCGGGCGAGGTCGACGATGCTTTTCAGCCCTTCGCGCTTGCGGACGGTCAGCTCGTTGATCCGGTTGAAGCGCTCGCGCACCTCGCGGTCGCGGATCGCCTGGTCGAGCCGGACCATGGTGGGCGGCAGGCTTGCCTCGGCCTTGCGGTAGGGTGCAAGGAAGCGCTCCTGGCCGGTCAGGGCATAGCCGCGCACGCCGGCGGCGGCCTCGGCCAGCAGGGCGTGGACCTGATAGGTATCGCGCTGGATCGCAAAGGCTCGGCGCACGTCATTTTCGGCGCGGACTTCGGCATTGCTGGCGATGTAGAGCGAGACCAGCGCGCCGAGCAGGATCGCCAGCGGCAGGGCGATCACCACCAGGCCCTTCAGCGCCAGGCGGCGGTCGGCCCAGAAACGGGTCATGCGGCGGGCCGGCATCGCGCGGTTCATACCGGCCCCGCACGGGCGACCAGTACGGCCGCCTGGGTCCGGTCGGACACGCCCAACTTGGCAATGATCCGCTCGACATGGGCCTTGATCGTAGCCGGGCTGACCGATAGCCGCCGGGCGATCTCCTTGTTGGTCAGTCCTTCGGCGATCTGCGCCAGCACTTCGCGCTCCCGCGGGGTCAGCGTGTTCAGTGCGTCGGCGGGGCGGACCTCGCGCTCGCTCTGGCGCAGCGCCGCGTTGATCAGATTGAGCGGCATCACGCTTTGTCCGGCCATGACCTGGCTGACCGCGCCGCGCAGCTCGGTGATCGAGGCATCCTTCAGGACATAGCCCGCCGCCCCGGCAGCCAGCGCCTCGCGGACATAGGCCGGCATATCGTGGAGCGAGAGCATCAGCACCCGGCTGGGCAGTCCCAGCGCAGCGATCCGGCGGGTCGCTTCCAGTCCGTCGATCCCGGGACCGAGTCGGACATCCATCAGCACCACGTCGGGCTGCAAGCAGGCGACCAGATCAACGGCTTCCTCACCGTTGGTTGCCTCGCCGACCACTTCCAGGCCGTCACCGGTCAGCACCGATTTAAGCCCCTCGCGCGCGAGCTGGTGATCGTCAACGATCAGGATTCGCACAGTCATGCTCAGGCGACTTTCGGAAACCGGGCAAGAACCGTGACGCCGCCTTTGGCCGGTGCCTGCCAGTCGAGCGTGCCGCCGATCGAGACCATCCGTTCGCGCATCACATCGATGCCGAAATGCGGCGTTCCGGCATCTTCCACCGCGCTGCGGCCCTGGCCCTGGTCGGCAATCCGCAGATAAGGCCGTGCGTCGCCGTGCCGAGCCGCCAGCTCAAGGCTAACCGGGCAGGGCCCGCCAGCATGCTTGCGGACATTCGCCAGGGCTTCCTGCGCCACCCGGTAGAGGGCGGTTTCGATATGGGTGGGCCAGCGGGCCACGTCGCTGGCGATGCTGACCTGCACCTTGTAACCTTCGGCCTCCAGCGCCTCGGCCAGGGTGCGCAGGGCAGCTTCTAGGCCCAGATCGTCGAGCACGGTCGGTCGCAGCCCCCGGATCACGCCGCGCAGCTCGCCCACCAGGTCGCGGGCAATAGCGGCCAGCTTGGCGCGGTCGGCGCTGCCGTTGCCGCCTTCGAGCAGGCGGGCCAGGGCGGTTGCCGTCTGGGCCACGCCGTCGTGCAGTTCGTGGCTGACCCGGCGGCGCTCTTCCTCTTGCGCCGAGAACAGCCGTCCGACCACGAATTCCAGCCGCGCCTCGCGCTCCTGCAGTTCGCGGGCGCGGTTGATCCGGTCGATCGTCGCGCCGAGCATTTCGAGCTGCAGCCGCACGGCTTCGCGGTCCTCGGGATCGGAAATGTCCTCAAGCCGCAGCAGTCCGTCGATCGCCAGAACCGCCAGCACCCGGCCTTCGCTGCCCGGTGCCGGGATTGGCAGGCCTTCGCCCGCCCCGGTCTGGACGGTCCCGCCGCGCCGCCCCAGGAAATAGCCCAGCCGGTCGGCACAGCCCTGCAGGATCGCATCGAGCGTTGCCGCTTCGGCCAGGGCGAGCTGGCGGCCATTGGTGGACAGCAGGCGCAGCCGCGCGGCCCGCGCCTCGGCCGCGCGATAAAGCTCGCGCAGTTCGGCGACTGTTTCGACCTCGGGGGCCAGGGCCGGATTCCCGCTCTGCATGGGCCCTCTCTAGGGCCTGGCGGCAAATGTGCATAGGCCATCCGGCCTAGGCCGCGCGGCCCGCCATGCGGCCAATTTGCCGCTGCATTTCCGACGCCTAGCTAGACCGTGACGATTGGCGCACCGCCCGGTTGGGCCGCCAAGCGATCAGGTTTGATGGTTTCAGGTTCACAGGAGTACCACCGATGAAGAGCTTCAAGATCCGCAGTGCTGCCCTGGCCGCCCTGCTGCCGCTGGCGGCAATCGCCACCCCGGTCGTTGCCCACGATCATGGCACCGCCAAGGCTGCCGCCGCCGCGATCTATGCCCCGATCACCCAGGCTGAAGTCGAAGCCGCCCAGCAGGCCTGGGGCAATGCCCTGGTCGCGATCTCGACCGAATACGACACCAAGGGCTTTGCCGCCGCCAAGACCCTGGCCGGCCAGGTGCTTGATGGCGCCTATGGCTACGGCATGGGCCCGGTGCTGTTCAAGCCGACCCTGACGGTCGCCCCGCAGACCTTCCGCACCAGCCGTGATGGTGCGCTTGCCTACTTCGTCGGCGGCGACAAGGCCTATCCGGCCGACACCGGCTTTGCCCTCAAGGGCTGGCGCAAGTTCCAGATCGACAATGCCGGCATTGTCATCACCGGCAATTCGGCCATCTCGATGGGCAATGTCACGCTGTGGGATGCCAAGGGCAACATGACCAAGGTTGACAAGACCTGGGCCTGGACCCGCGGCGCCGATGGCGGCCTGAAGATCGTCCTCCACCACTCTTCGCTGCCGTACTCGGCCAAGTAAGCGAAGGGTCGCGGGCAGGCGGCTGCTGTCCCCCCATCCCGGCAGCCGCCTGTTCCCGCACCTTTCCTGACCGGGCAACAGACCCGGCAGGCTGTAATCTCCCGTCCCTCCCAACTGCGAGATATCCCCACATGACCAAGCGCATTTGCGCCGCCCTGGCGGCTGCGAGCACCCTTGCCCTGTCCGCTCCTGCCTATGCCGGCGATTCCGAAGGCAAGCTCCAGATCAAGGCCTTCGCCACTGGCGTCCTGCCCAATGGCGAAATCACCGCCGTGAACACCAACCTCGTCGGCGCCCCGGCCACCAGCGACAGCCAGGCCAGCGATTCGGTCGTGCCAACCCTGGCGGTCGAATACTTCTTCTCGAAGAACTTCTCGGTCGAGACGATCTGCTGCGTCACGCCGCATGATGTGACCGGCAAGGGCGGTCTGGCCGGCGCGGCGCTGGTCAACGATGCGATCATCCTGCCCGCCACGGTCACGCTGAAGTACCACTTCGACCTGGGCGCGGTGAAGCCTTACATCGGCGCCGGTCCGGCCCACTTCTTCATCTTCAGCGAAGGCGTAGGCGCCGATGCCGCGCGCCTTGGCGCGACCCGCGTCAACCTGTCGAACGAGTTCGGTCTGGCGCTGCAGGCCGGTCTCGACCTGCCGCTCAACGACAAGGGCCTGGGCTTCAGCCTTGATGCCAAGCGCTACTTCGTCGGCACCACCGCCAGCTTCTTTGCCGGCAACATCCTGGCGCTGCAGACCAAGCACAAGCTTGATCCGTGGGTCGTCAGCGGCGGTCTGAGCTACCGCTTCTAAGCTTACCAGATGGGGGACTGAGCCAGATGCTGCGTAATGCCTTTGTCGCTGCCGGCGCCCTTGCGGCCCTGGTCTTGCCTACCGCCGCGCAGGCAGCGGACGAGGATACCAACATCTGGCTCGCCCAGACTGCCCAGGTCGATCTGGGCAAGGGTGCGGTGCTGTGGCTTGAGGCGCAGGAGCGCTTCACCAACGATGCCTCGCGTCTGGGGCAGTTCCTGGTCCGGCCGGCGATCGGCTACAAGCTCGACAAGACCACCACGGTTTACCTTGGCTATGCCTATGTCATGACCGATCCGGTTGGTCCGGCGAAGTCGCATGAGCACCGGATCTATCAGCAGCTGTCATTCCGCCTCCTCGGCGATGGCAAGGGCGTCACGCTGACCGGACGGACCCGTTTTGAGCAGCGGTTCTTCGAAAATCAGGATGGCACCGGCTGGCGGCTGCGCCAGCAGCTGCGGCTGACCGCGCCGCTCTCCGGCAAGGTCCGTGCGGTTGCCTGGACCGAGCCGTTCATTGGCTTCAACGAAACCACTTTCCAGCGCGATGGCCTGGGGCTGTGGCGCAACTTCGCCGGGGTGGCGATCCCGGTCGGCAAGAAGTTCACGCTCGAGCCTGGTTACCTCAACCAGTACGTTGTGCGAAACGGACCAAACCGGATCGACCACACCGCCAACCTGACGCTCAGCGCCAACTTCTGAGCAGGCCCAGCAAGGGCTGACCACAAGCGGCTCGCAAATCGGCTTTGCAATTGCCGGGGGATTGTCGGAAACACGCAGGTGTTCCGCCTGAATCCAAAGGTCTGCCACCGCCCGATGTCCATCAGCGCGCCTCCGCCGCCTCCGCTTTCGCTATCGATCGGTGTCACCGGTCACCGCATTGGCAATGCCGCCTTCAGCGCCAATCGTGAGCGGATCGAGCGCGTGCTGGTCGAAGTTCTCGACCAGATCGAAGCCGCTGCCGGAACGGCAACGGCGGCGATCCGGCTGCACAGCCTGCTGACCGACGGAGTTGACCAGATTGTCGCGCGTCATGCCCTGGATCACGGCTGGGAACTGGTCGCGCCGCTGCCGTTCGGACGCGAACTCAATGTCGCGATCAATGCCCTGCCGGAAACCGTCGCCGATGGCCGGGCGCTTGCTGCCGGGCAGCGCGCCACTGATCCTGCCACCGAAGCCCGCGCCGAGGCGATCCGCGAACTGGCGGTTTCGGCCCGCCTGTTCGAACTGGCTGAGCGCGATACGCTGCTCCACCGCCTGTTCCTGGAAAAGCTGGCCGCCCCCACCGATCTCCACGCCGCTCAGGCCTTTGCCGCGCGCTGTTCGGCGCGGGTGGCGCTGGCCGGGCGGGTGCTGATCGAACAGTCCGACCTGGTGATCGGGGTGTGGGACGGCGTCAGCCGAGCCTTCCTGGGCGGCACTGGCCACACCATATCCGAAGCGCTGGAGCACGGTGCGCCGGTCATCTGGATCGATGCCAATTCCCCGGAAGACTGGCACATCCTGCGCGCGCCTGAAGCCCTGGCTGCGTCCGAACGGCCCGATCCCGCGCAGCGCGATGCAGCCCTGGCCGAACTGGTCGGCGCAGCGCTGCAACCGCCTGGCGAGGACCGCACGCCCGGTCTTGCCGCAGAGCGCTGGCGCCCGCACAGCAGCCGCTTTGCCACGGCCTATCGCCGGATCGAGGTGCTCTTTGCGGGTGAGGGGCGGCGTTTCCGGACGTTGCGCCAGCACTATGAAACGCCCGAGGCCATCGCGGCGGGCAGCGGTGCGGCGCTGCTGACGCTAGCCGGTGCATTGCCGGGGGCCGACCCGCAGCTGGTCCCGGCGATCGAGGCCCAGGTGCTGCGCCGCTTTGCCTGGACCGACGGGATTTCGGCCTGGCTGTCAGACGCCTATCGCGGCGGGATGATCGCCAACTTTGTTTTCTCGGCGCTCGCGGTGGTGGTGGGCATCCTGTACGATCCGCTCGGGCTGTCAGACCGCAAGTGGCTGTTTGCCAGCACCGAACTGCTGCTGCTCTCCACCATCCTGCTGATTACCTTCATCGGCAGCCGGCTGCGCTGGCACGGGCGCTGGTTTGAAACCCGCCGGGTTGCCGAATACCTGCGTCATGCGCCGATCCTGCTGCTGCTGGGCGTGGCCCGCGCGCCGGGGCACTGGCCGCAGGGGGCCGATGTGGCCTGGCCCGAATACCACGCCCGCCGCGCGCTGCGGGCGGTTGGCCTGCCGCGCATTGCGCTGAGCCCGGCCTATCTGCGCCAGGCGCTGTCGGACCTGATCGATCGCCATGTCGTTAGCCAGCGCGATTACCACTGGGGCAAGGCCCGCCGCCTGACTGCGGTCCACCACAACCTCGATACCTTCTCGACCCGGCTGTTCCAGCTCGCGGTCGCCTCGGTCACGGTCTACCTGGTGGTCAAGGCGGGATCGGTGCTGGGCCTGGTGCCGCATGACTGGCCGCAGGCCTTGTCCAAGCCGGGCACCTTCCTGGGCGTCGCCCTACCGACCTTTGGTGCCGCGATTGCCGGCATCCGCTATTTCGGTGATTTCGAGCGCTTCGCCGCGATTTCCGAGGTTACCGCCGCCAAGCTTGACGGGCTGCATTCGCGCATCGCCCTGCTGCTCTCTGCACCGGACGACCGGATCGACTACGCCCGCGTCTCCGAACTGGCCCATGCCGTCGACGATGTGGTGGTGAGCGAGATCGAGAACTGGCAGGCCGTCTTCGGCGGCAAGCATATCGCCGTGCCGGTCTGACCGCGGCGCCCCGGCGCGCTGCAACGCCTGCATACGTTTTCCCAGCGCCCAGCGGGTTGCGGGGGTGGTATGGGGTCACTACGCCAAACTCGTCGCGGGGGACCGAATCCGGTATCCTGCACCGTGCTTGACGTAATTTCGTGACCCGAGGGGAGGCGCAGAACCATGAACCGCGGATCGGATAGCCTGCTGCTGTTCGGCGCGACCGGGGATCTGGCGCAGCGCATGCTGCTCCCCTCGCTCTGCGCGCTCCATGCCGACAAGCTGGTGGCCGAAGATCTGCGGATCATCGGCACGGCCCGCCAGGACATGGACGATGCCGGCTATCGCAACTTCGCGCGCGCTGCGCTGGAGAAGTTCCTGCCGGCCGAGCGCCGCGGCGGGATGGGCACCTTCCTCAACCGCCTGCATTACCAGCCGCTCGATGCGACCGACCAGGCCGGCTATGCCGCGCTGGCGCAAAAGGTCGGCCCGGTCGACGAAGGACTGGCGATCTTCCTGTCGACCGCACCGGCGCTGTTCGAGCCGACCATCGCCGGCCTCGCCGCCTCGGGCCTGGCCAGCGAAAAGGCGCGGATCGGCCTCGAAAAGCCGCTCGGCACCGATCTCGAAACCAGCCGCCAGATCAACGATGCCGTGGCCAGCGCCTTCCGCGAGGAGCAGATCTTCCGGATTGACCACTACCTCGGCAAGGAAACGGTCCAGAACCTGCTGGCGCTGCGCTTTGCCAATATCCTGTTCGAGCCGCTGTGGAACGCGGCGCATATCGATCATGTCCAGATCACCGTGGCCGAAACCGTGGGCCTCGAAGGCCGCGTCGGCTTCTATGACGGCGCCGGCGCACTGCGCGACATGGTTCAGAACCATATGCTCCAGTTGCTGGCGCTGGTGGCGATGGAGCCGCCGAGCAGCTTCGATGCCACCGCCGTGCGCGATGAAAAGGTCAAGGTGCTGCGCTCGCTCCGCCTCGTCGGTCCCGAAGAGACCGTCACCGGTCAGTACCGCGCCGGGGCAATCGGCGGTCAGGCCGTGCCGGGCTATGACGAGGAGCTGGGCAAGGATTCGGACACCGAAACCTTCGTCGCGATCAAGGCCCATCTCGACAACTGGCGCTGGAAGGGCGTGCCGTTTTACCTGCGCACCGGTAAGCGCCTGCCGACCCGCCGGACCGAGATCGTGGTCCAGTTCCGCCGCGTGCCGCACTCGATCTTCGCCGGGAAAGGCGCGCGCAGCGAACCCAACCGCCTGGTGATCGGGATTCAGCCCGAAGAAAACATCACCCTCTCGCTGATGGCCAAGGTGCCGGGGCTGGACCGTGAAGGGCTGCGCCTGCGCGAAGTGCCGCTCGACATCCGGATGCAGGATGCCTTTGCCGGCCCGACCAAGCGGATCGCCTATGAACGTCTGCTGCTCGACCTGATCGAGGGTGACCAGACCCTGTTCGTCCGCCGTGACGAGGTGGAAGCGCAGTGGGACTGGATCGACGCGATTCGTGCCTCGTGGGCGGAACATGGCGTTGCACCCAAACCTTACACCGCCGGGACCTGGGGACCCTCGGCTGCAATTGCGCTGACCGAGCGCGACGGAGTTCACTGGCATGAGTAATCTGCACCCTGCGATCGAGCGCGTGACCGCGCGGATCATCGAAAAGTCGGCCGACAGCCGCCGGCGTTATCTTGAGCTGATGGACCGCGAGGCGGAGCGCTTTCCGAACCGCAATGCGCTGTCCTGTTCGAACCTGGCGCACGGCTTTGCCGCGGCGCTGGAGGACAAGGGCGCGATCAAGAGCGGACGCGGGGCGAACCTGGCGATCGTTACCGCCTATAACGACATGCTCTCTGCCCATCAGCCCTATGGCCGCTATCCCGAGGCGATGAAGCTCTATGCCCGCGAAGTCGGCGCAACCGCCCAGGTGGCGGGCGGCGTTCCGGCGATGTGCGATGGCGTGACCCAGGGCCAGGACGGCATGGAGCTGTCGCTGTTCAGCCGCGACGTGATCGCGCTCAGCACGGCCGTCGCGATGAGCCACGCGATGTTCGATGGCATGGCGATCCTGGGGATCTGCGACAAGATCGTGCCCGGCCAGGTAATCGGCGCGCTGCGCTTTGGCTATCTGCCAGCGGTGTTCGTGCCCTCCGGGCCGATGCCCTCGGGGCTCGCCAACAAGGAAAAGCAGAAGGTCCGCCAGCTCTACGCCGAGGGCAAGGCGACCCGCGCCGACCTGCTCGAGAGCGAGAGCGCCAGCTATCACTCGCCCGGCACCTGCACTTTCTATGGCACAGCCAATTCCAACCAGATGATGATGGAGCTGATGGGGCTTCACGTCCCCGGCTCTGCTTTCGTGCCCCCGAACACCCCGCTGCGTTCGGCACTGACCCGCAAGGCGGTCCACCGCCTCGCCGAGATCGGCCGGGAGGGCGGCGACTATCGCCCGATGGCGCGGGTGGTCGATGAGAAAGCGATCGTGAATGCCTGCGTCGGCCTGCTCGCCACTGGCGGATCGACCAACCATGCGCTGCACCTGCCGGCCATGGCCCGCGCCGCTGGGATCAAACTCGACTGGCAGGACCTCGACGAGCTGTCCGCCGCCGTGCCGTTGATCGCCCGGGTCTATCCCAATGGCGCGGCCGATGTGAACCATTTCCATGCTGCTGGCGGGATGGGCTATGTCGTGCGCGAGCTGTTGGGTGCCGGCCTGATTCACGGCGATGTCCTGACCGTGGCCGAGGGCGGAATGGGTGCCTATGCCGAAGAGCCAGTGCTCGATGGCGAAGCGCTGACCTGGCAGCCCGCCCCCGAAACCAGCGGCGACGAGACGATCCTCGCCCCGGTCGCCGCCCCGTTCCAGCCGGACGGCGGCATGCGCCTGGTTACCGGCAATCTGGGGCGCGGAACTTTCAAGACCTCTGCCGTCGATCCCGGGCGCTACACAATCGAAGCACAGTGCCGCGTCTTCGATAGCCAGGAAGCCGTGCAGGCGGCGTTCAAGGCGGGTGAGCTTGACCGCGATGTGATCGTGGTGGTCCGCTTCCAGGGCCCGCGCGCCAATGGCATGCCCGAACTGCACAAGCTGACCCCACCGCTGGGCGTGCTGCAGGACAAGGGCTTCCGCGTCGCGCTGGTGACCGATGGTCGGATGAGCGGCGCTTCGGGCAAGGTCCCGGCGGCGATCCACGTGACGCCCGAAGCGCTGGGCGGCGGCCCGCTGGCGGTGGTCCAGGATGGCGACGTGATCCGCCTGTGCGGCCATGACGGCAGCCTGGAAGTGCTGGCCGATCTCTCCACCCGCCAGCCCGCAACCGCTCCGGCCGAGGCCATGGGCATGGGCCGCGAACTGTTCGGCATGTTCCGTCGTTTTGCCGATGGGGCCGAGCTAGGCGGTTCGGCGATGCTGGCCGAGGGCGGGCTCTGATGCAGCTGGTTACGGTCGATATCGGCGGGACCCATGCGCGCTTTGCCCTGGCAACGGTGGCCGGGGATGGCAGCATTGAACTGGGCGAACCGGCAACGCTGCACACCCGCGATCACGCCAGCTTCCAGACCGCCTGGGAGGATTTTGCCCGGATGCAGGGCGGCAGCCTGCCCAATGCCGTGGCGATTGCGGTGGCCGGTCCGGTCGGCGGCGAAGTGATCCGCTTCACCAACAATCCCTGGATCATCCGCCCCGCACTGATCCCCGAAAAGCTGGGTGCCAGCCGCTATACCGTGGTCAACGACTTTGGCGCGGTCGGCCATGCTGTGGCCCGAGCGGGCGAAGAGCATTTCGTCCACCTCGCCGGACCGGAAGTGGCTCTGCCCGCCAGTGGCACCCTTTCGATCGTCGGCCCCGGCACCGGCCTTGGCGTGGCGCATGTTTGGCGCGATGGCCAGGGCGGCTACCGGGTCCAGCCGACCGAGGGTGGGCATATCGACTTCGCCCCGCTCGATTCAATCGAGGATGCGATCCTGGCCCGGCTGCGCCAGCGCTATCGCCGCGTTTCGGTTGAGCGGGTGGTCTCGGGCCCCGGCCTGGTCGACATTTACGAGGCGCTGGCCGGCATGGAAGGCCGCGCCATCCAGCCGAGCGATGACAAGACCTTGTGGCAGCTTGGTCTGTCGGGTGAAGACAGCCTGGCCGCTGCTGCGGTTGACCGGTTCTGCCTCTCGCTTGGCGCGGTTGCTGGCGACATTGCGCTGGCCCAGGGGGCCAGCGGTGTGGTCATCGCCGGAGGCCTCGGTCTGCGCATCCGCGACACCTTGCTCCGCTCCGGCTTTGCCGAGCGGTTCCGCGCCAAGGGGCGCTTCAGCGAGCTGATGGGCGCCCTGCCGGTCAAGCTCATCACCCATCCCCAGCCCGGCCTCTACGGGGCCGCGGCCGCCTTTGCAGCGGAACATCTGTCATGAAGTCGATTGAAGAGGTCATGCGTCTTGCCCCGGTTATCCCGGTGCTGGTGATCGAGGACGCGGCCCATGCCGTGCCCGTGGCCGAAGCCCTGGTGCGCGGCGGCCTGCCCGTGCTGGAAGTGACCCTGCGCACCGCGGCCGCGCTCGATGTGATCCGGGCGATGAAGACCGTGCCGGGGGCCGTGGTCGGGGCGGGCACCGTGCTCAACGAATATGCGCTCGACGATGCGCTTGTGGCGGGCAGTGAGTTCATCGTTTCCCCCGGCCTGACCAAGGGTCTCGCCCGCGCGGCCGAGGCGGCCAAGGTGCCGTTCCTGCCGGGTATTGCGACGCCATCGGACATCATGCGCGGGCTCGACCTGGGGCTGGACCGGTTCAAGTTCTTCCCGGCCGAAGCCAATGGCGGGATCCCGGCGCTCAAGGCGATCTCCGCGCCGTTCGGTTCGGTCCGCTTCTGCCCAACCGGCGGGATCACGGCGGCGACTGCGGCGGACTGGCTGGCGCTGGATTCGGTGCTGTGCTGCGGCGGTTCGTGGCTGGTCGGCAAGGGTGAGCCTGATGTCGCCGCGATCGAGGCGGCGGCCCGCTCCGCCGCCGCGCTGGCGCGATGACCCGCCTGGCCGCGCTCGACCAGCGGCTGCAAGAGCTGCATGTCCGCACGGCTGAGACACCGCTGTTCAACCCGGTTTTCCAGCTTGGACTGGAGCTGTCGCGCGAGCTTGAGAGTGGCCAGCTGACGCTGGGTGAACTGGAAAGCCTCGTTGCAGAGCTGGAATGCCAGGGTCTTCAATCCCGCGCTGAGCGGCTGGCGCGGCTGGCAGGACCCGTCGATCCGGCGATCAATGATGCCAGCATTGCCCGCCTCGCCGAAGAAGCGTCGGACTTTGCCAGCTTCGCCGAGCGCTGGGCCAAGCCGCTGGCGCACGTGGTCTTCACCGCGCACCCGACTTTCCTGCTCTCCCAAGCCCAGGGTGAGGCGGTGGCGACGTCAGCATCGGCTGGCGCGATCGGTGAAAGCACCACCTGCGTGGCCTCACCCGCGCGCGAGGCGATCACGCTGGATAGCGAACACGCCCAGGCCATGGCCGCGTTGGCCCATGCCCATGGTGCGCGCGACCGGATCACCGGCCTGCTGTTCGTGGCTGCGCGGCGGCGCTGGCCCGATCAGTGGCGCCAGTTTGCGCCCGTGCCGCTGCGGCTGGCGAGCTGGGTCGGCTATGACATGGACGGGCGGACCGACATCACCTGGGCCACCTCGCTGCGCTACCGCCTGTCGGAAAAGGCCGAGCGGCTGGCCGGCTATGCGGCGGCACTGGAGCAGGTCGCGCCCGATCTTGCTGGGCAACTGTCCCGCGCATCAGCCTATGCCGCGGGGCAGGCGGCAGCCTTTGCAGCAGACCTGTCCGATCCCGCCGTGCTCTCCGCCGCAGCCAATGCCTTTACCGCCGATCATCCGGACAAGCTGACCAGTCTGACCGGGACGATTGCCACGCTGGAACAGCGCGCGGCAACGGCTGACGACGATACTGCCGAAGCTATGCTGCGGGTTGTCGCGGCGATGCGCGCCGATGGGCTGGGCATGGGCTGGATTCACTTCCGGGTGAACGCCAGCCAGCTTCAGAACGCGATCCGGCGCCGGATCGATCCCGATGGCAAGCTCGACCTGGCCAGCCAGGCTGCGCTGGTGCGGCTGCGCGAACTGCTGGCCGCCGTGAAGCCGCTGCGCGCCAATATGGCCGCCCTGGCGATCGAGAACAGCACGGCCGTCCGCCAATTCCTGCTGATCGCGCAGATCCTGCACCACGTCGATGCCGACACGCCCATTCGCATGCTGGTGGCCGAATGCGAGCAGCCGACCACCGTGCTGGCCGCGCTCTACTTTGCCGAGCTGTTCGGCGTGGCGGGCAAGGTCGATGTCTCGCCCCTGTTCGAAACCGAATCCGCGCTGGAGCATGGCGGGCGGTTCCTCGATGCCGTGCTGTCGGAACCGCATTACCAGGCCTATGCCCGCCGGCGCGGGCGGGTTTCGATCCAGACCGGCTTTTCCGATGCCGGCCGGTTCGTAGGGCAGATTCCGGCCGCCTTGGCGATCGAGCGCCTGCAAGGCCGCCTGTCCGAAGCCATGGCCGCCAACGGCCTGACCGATGTCGCCGCGCTGATCTTCAACACGCATGGCGAGTCCATGGGTCGCGGTGCGCACCCGACCAGCTTTGCCGACCGGCTGGAATGGCCGCTATCGCCCTGGGCGCGGCGGCGGTTCGTGCGCGCCGGGATTGCGCTGGAGCCGGAAGTGAGCTTCCAGGGCGGCGATGGCTATCTGTTCTTCGGTACGCCCGAGCTGGCCTATGCCACGCTGACCCGTTTTGCCGAGCTGGCCCCGGCCCAGGCCGATGCCGATGCCGCGCCCGATCCGTTCTATCGCCGCACCGATCTGTCGCTCGATTTCTACCGCGCGATCCGCCGCGTGCAGCAGGGCTATCTGGCCAGCGCCACCTATGCCCGCGCGGTGACGGCCTTTGGCCTCGGCCTGCTTAACGAGACCGGCAGCCGCAAGAGCCGCCGCCAGTCGGACCTTGCGGCTGACCGGACGATGAGCCTGCGCCAGATTCGCGCGATCCCGCACAATGCCGTGCTCCAGCAGCTCGGCTATCCGGTCAACGTGATTGCCGGGTTCGGCACGGCGGCCGACGGGAATTACGAAGCGATTGCGGAGCTGCTGCGCGAAAGCCACCGCGGCCGGCAATTGGTGCGCCTTGTCCGGGCGGCCAATTCGCTCGCCTCGATCAAGACCGTCGCGGCTTACGGCGAGCTGTTCAACTCAGCCTACTGGGCCAGCCGGCCCTATCGCGGGGATGAGGAAGGCATTGCCGATGCCTGCCTGGCGCTGGCCGAATACCTGACCAAGGATGATCGCACCGGGGTCTATCGCCGCTTCGCCTCGCGCCTGCGGGTCGATGCGCTGAAGCTGCACAAGCTGCTGGCGCTGATCCCGGATGAAGCCCCGCTGGCAGGCCGCGAGCAGGTGCGGCGCGAGCTGGGCGTGCTCCAGGCGCTGCGCCTTGCCCTGTTCCAGCACATGTTCATCCGCGCGGTTTCGGTCCCCACCTTCAGCCGCGCCAACGACATCAGCCGCGACGACGTGCTGGAAATGGTCTTCACCTTGCGGATCGATGAAGCGCTGGCCCAGCTGCGCCGCGCCTTCCCGGCCAGTGCGCCGGGTGTGGACGATTTTGCGGTCAATGAGCCGAGCGACTATCCCGACGAGGGCGCAGTCGGCTATGGCGCGATCCATCGCGACAATATCGAGCCGATTGCCGCCGCCCATGCTCTGGTTCTTCGGATCACCACGGCCATTGCCAACCAGTTCGGCGCGCACGGCTAGGGAGCCAAAATGACCCCCACCCAACTTTCGATCGCCTTCTTCCTCCAGGTGGCGGTGATCCTGGTCACTTGTCGGCTTGTCGGCACCGCGGCGCAGCGCTGGTTCGGCCAGCCGCGCGTGGTAGGCGAGATGATCGCAGGGGTCCTGCTGGGTCCCAGCCTGTTTGGCGCGCTCGCGCCCGAGGCCCAGGGCTTCTTCTTCCCCAAGGAATCCAAACCGATCCTGTTCGTGATCGCCCAGTTCGGGGTGGGCCTCTACATGTTCCTGGTTGGACTGGGGTTTGATCGCGAAGAATTCTTCAAGGGTGCCAAGGGCGCGGCGGCGGTGTCGCTGGCCGGGATGGCGGCACCCTTTGCGGTGGCCGTGGCGATCGCGCCCTGGCTGCTGAGCCACGGCGGGCTGTTCACCCCCAAGGTCACCCAGTTCGAGGCGACGCTGTTCATGGGTGCGGCGATTGCGATCACGGCCTTCCCGATGCTGGCGCGGATCATTCACGAGCGCGGCCTGTCGGGCACGCCGCTCGGCACCCTCTCGCTATCGGCCGGAGCGATCGGCGATGCCGGCGCCTGGGTGTTGATTGCGCTGGTCCTGGCCAGCTTCGGCGACGGGCCGCAAGTGGCGGTGCTGGCGATCGGCGGCGGCTTTACCTTTGCTTTGTTCATGATCCTACTGGCACCGCGCCTGCTGCAGGTCCTGGACCGCCGGATTGCAGTGACCGGGATGGACGAGACGCTGCTGGGCATCGTCCTCATCCTCTACCTGCTCTGCGCCTGGGCGATGGACGTGGCCGGGATCCACGCCGTGTTCGGCGGCTTCCTGCTGGGCACGGCCATGCCGCGCGGGCGCCTGACGGCGGCAATTCGTGAGAAGCTGGAGCCGGTAACGGTCGTGCTGCTGCTACCGTTCTTCTTCACCTACTCGGGCCTGCACACCGAACTGACGCTGCTCGGCGATCCGGCGCTGCTGGCAGTAGCGGCACTGATCCTGGTGCTGTCGATCGCCGCCAAGGGCGGGGCCTGCTACCTTGCCGCGCGCCTGTCCGGGCAAGACCACGCCACCGCTTCGGGCATTGGGGCGCTGATGAACGCGCGCGGGCTGATGGAGCTGATCGTCATCAACATCGGCCTGCAGCAGGGGATCATCACCCCGGCGCTGTTCGCGATGATGGTGGTCATGGCGATTGTCACCACGCTGATGGCCGCGCCGCTGTTCGAAGTCTTCTATGGCCGCCGGGCGCGGGCCGAAGGGCGGCTGTAAAGCGTCATTGCAATCGATTGTTGCGAACTTGGTTCGCAACGCCTAGGCTGCGCTGCAACGGGTGCCAAAGGTGCCGTTCGAGAGGACACAAGCGATGACCGCAGCCACTATGCCCGCCGGATACGCCGCCGCAGCCGGTTCGCGCCCGCAGCTCAGCGTCGCGCAGATCCTGCAGATGAACCTGGGGTTCCTGGGGCTGCAATTCAGCTTCGGCCTGCAGCAGGCCAACATGTCGCCGATCTGGGGCTATCTGGGGGCTGAAGAAAAGAACTTTGCCTGGCTGGGGATCGCCGGCCCGCTGACCGGGCTGATCGTTCAGCCGATCATCGGCTCGCTGAGCGATCGGACCTCGTCGCGCTGGGGGCGCCGCACGCCCTATTTCCTGATCGGGGCGCTGATGTGCGCGGTGGGCCTGTTCTTCATGCCGCTGTCGGCCTCGGTGGTGATGGCCTTTTCGCTGCTGTTCCTGCTCGATGTTGGCAACAACGTGACGATGGAGCCTTACCGGGCCTATGTGAATGACCGGCTGGAGGCGAACCAGCGCAGCTTCGGCTTCCTCAGCCAGAGCGCCTTTACCGGCCTAGCCCAATGCCTCGCCTATCTCAGCCCGACGCTGCTGGTCACTTGGTTCGGCCTCAGCAAGGATGCGACCGAAGGGGGCGGCATCCCCACCTTCACGCTGGTCTCCTTCTGGATCGGGGCGGTGCTCTCGCTCGGCACGATCCTCTGGTCGATCACTCGCGTGCCCGAAATCAAGCTGCCCGAGGCCGAACGGGCGCGGCTCGCTGCCCTGCCCAAGAACCCGGCGGCCACCCTGGGCGAAATCTTCAGTGCGATGCGCGAGATGCCCAAGGCGATGAAAGCGATGGCCTGGATGAGCCTGTTCCAGTGGTACGCGATGTCGGGTTATTGGGGCTATGTCACCAATTCGATCAGCCGCTCGGTCTATGGCACGGCCGATGCCGGCACGGCGGCCTACCGCGAGGCGGTGCTGACCAATGGCCAGGTCGGGGCCTTCTTCAACCTGATCGCCTTTGTCGCGGCGCTGGCTATGGCGCCGATGGCGCGGCGGGTGGGGGCAGGGCGGCTCCATGCCTTCTGCCTGACACTGTCGGGCTGCGCGATGCTGGCCATGCCGCTGATCGGGCAGAAAGAGCTGCTGTTCGTCGCCGCGATCGGGATCGGTCTCGGCTGGGGCTCGATCATGGGCAATCCCTACATCATCCTGGCCGATACGATTCCGCCCGAACGCACCGGGGTCTACATGGGCATCTTCAACATGTTCATCTGCGTGCCGATGCTGATCTTTGCGGGCACGATGACCTTCGCCTATGAACCGCTCTTGGGCGGCGATGCGCGCAACGTGCTGCGCGTGTCGGGCGTCTGCATGCTGTTGGCCGCGATCGCGGTCTGGCGGATCAAGGAAGGGCGGGGAAGCGCAGTTGCCGCAGCCGGATAGCTGGATTGTTCTCAATGGCCGTGGCTCCAGCCTGGTGCTCGAAGTGGTGCCGGGTGAGGCGCCGCTGTGGCGCTACTGGGGGCCGCGTCTGCCCGATGGTGTGACGCCGCCGGGGCCACTACGCGCTGGTCGGCCGACCCCCAGCTTCTCGCCGGAATTCGATCAGCCGCTCAGCCTGGTGCCCGGCCTGGGGCAAGGCTGGTTTGGCGAGCCGGGACTGAAGGCCCACCGTGCTGGGCGGGACTGGACTTTTCAGGCAACCGCCTGCGCGGTGGAGCGCGATGGCCAGCGGGTCACCGTCACGCTTACTGATGCTGTCGCGAAAATCGCGGTGGCGGTCAGCCTGACGCTCGATCCGGACAGTGATGTCCTGACGGTTTCCAGCACGCTGACCAACCAGGGCGATACGCCGCTCGACGTGTTGTGGCTGGCTGCGGCGGTCCTGCCGCTGCCCGACCATGCCCGGCGGGTCCACTCGTTCTCCGGGCGGCACAATACCGAATTCGTGCCCGTCGAAGACCAGCTCACCCGCAGCCAGTGGCGGCGCGAAAACCGCCGCGGGCTGACCTCGCACGATTGCGTGCCGGGGGCTGTGGTCCAGGCCGATGGCGCGGCCTATGGCGCGCAGCTCGCCTGGTCGGGCAATCATTGCCAGCTGATCGACTGGGTCGATGATGGCCGCTGGCAATGGCAACTGGGTGAGGCGCTGATGCCCGGCGAAGTGCGGCTGGCACCTGGCGAGGTGCTGACCACGCCGGAAGTGCTCGCCACCTGCGCCGCCGATGCCAATGGCGTGGCGCAGAACTTCCACGCCGCGATCCGCGCGCGGATGGACTGGCCCGGCGGCGCGATGCGGCCGCGCCCGGTCCACCTCAACACCTGGGAAGGCTTCTACTTCGATCACGACGAGGCCGCGCTGAAAGACCTCGCCGATGCCGCCGCCAAGGCTGGGATCGAGCGCTTCGTGCTCGATGACGGCTGGTTCCACCGCCGGGGTGACGACACCACCAGCTTGGGTGACTGGTGGCCGGACGATGTGAAATATCCCAACGGTCTCGGGCCGCTGGCCGACCATGTGACCGCGCTCGGCATGGAATTCGGGCTGTGGGTCGAGCCAGAGATGATCAACCCGAACAGCGAGCTCTATCGCGCGCATCCCGACTGGGCGCTGCAGATCGCCGGCCGCCCGCTGATCACGGCGCGCAACCAGCTGGTGCTCGATATGGGTCGTAGCGATGTGCGCGATTACCTTTACCAGCGCCTCGCCGGCCTGCTGAACGAGTTGCCGATCGGCTACCTCAAATGGGACCACAACCGCGACCTCACCGCGGCAGGCGAGCAGCCATCGTTCCGCAAGCAAGTGCTGGGCGCTTATGACCTGTTCGCCCGGTTGCGGCGGGATTTTCCAGCGGTCGAGATCGAGGCCTGCGCTGGCGGTGGCGGGCGGATCGACGCCGGGATCGCGCGCTTCACGCACCGCTTCTGGACCAGCGACAATATCGACGCGGTCAGCCGGGTCAGCATCCAGCGCGGCTATCTGCAGTTCTTCCCGCCCGAACTGATGGGCAGCCATGTTGGCGCGGCCCCGGCCCATGCAACGGGCCGGATCCAGACGATGCGGTTCCGCAACCACGTTGCCTTGCCGGGGCACTTCGGGGTCGAGCTCGACCTGCGCAAGCTCAATCAGCGCGATCTTGAACGGCTGGGCGAAGGCATCTCCCGCTACAAGGCGCTGCGTGACTGGCTCCATACCGGTCAGGTTTGGCAGGGCGAGGGTGCTGACGGGTTGCTGTGGCAGGCCCATGGCAGCGCTGAAGGCTTGGTGCTGATGATCACCCGGATCGATCCGCAGACCCAGCGTCATGCGCCCGGTCTGCGCCTGCCGATGCTCGATCCGGCGCGGCGCTACCGCGTCAATCAAACCGATTACGACGGGGCCTGGCTGGTGCAACAGGGGCTACCCCTGCCGCCGCTGCGCGGTGAAGACGGGCTGGTGCTCGAGGTGACCGCGCTATGAGCTTTGACCCCACCGAGCACCCGCACCGCCGCTATAACCCGCTATCGGGCGCTTGGCTGCTGGTCTCGCCGCACCGCGCGCGGCGGCCGTGGCAGGGGCAGGTCGATGAGCCGGACCTGGCCGAACGCCCGCACCATGATCCGGTCTGCTACCTCTGCCCCGGCAATGCCCGGGTCACGGGTCAGCGCAATCCGGATTACACCGGCACCTATGTTTTCCAGAACGACTTTGCGGCGCTTCAACCCCATAGCCCCGCACCGCTCGATACCGATCCGCTGTTCTCGATGGAAGGCGCGCAGGGGGAGAGCCGGGTGATCTGCTTTTCGCCCGACCACGCCCTGACCCTGCCCGAGCTGCCAGTGCCGGCGATCCGCGGCGTGGTCGATTGCTGGGCGGAGCAGGTGGCCGAATTGTCGGCGCGCTATGCGCACGTACAGGTGTTCGAGAACAAGGGCGCAATGATGGGGTGCTCCAACCCGCACCCGCATGGCCAGGTCTGGGCAACCAGCTATGTCCCGCAGGAGTTGACGACCGAAGCGAGGACTCAAGCGGAATGGGCGGGTGATTCGCCGATGCTGCTCGAGCTGGCGCAGCGCGAAGCCGATGGCCCGCGCGTGGTCGTGCAGAGCGAGCACTGGCTGGCAATCGTGCCGTTCTGGGCGGCCTGGCCGTTCGAGGTGCTGCTGCTGCCGCGCTTTGCCGTGCGCCGACTGCCCGAACTGGACGGCGCGAAGCGCGATGATCTGGCGGCCACGCTCAAGGCGCTGACCATCCGCTATGATAACCTGTTCCAGTGCAGCTTTCCCTATTCGATGGGCTGGCACGGCGCGCCGGGGCAGGGCGCTGACCATCCGCGCTGGCAGCTGCATGCGCATTTCTATCCGCCGCTGCTGCGCTCTGCTTCGGTGCGCAAGTTCATGGTCGGCTATGAACTGCTGGCCGAAGCCCAGCGCGACCTTACGCCAGAGCAGGCCGCCGAGCGCTTGCGGGCGGCGGGCGATGTCCATTACCGGCAGGGCCAATGATCGACGAGCTGCATCAGCTGTTCCGCGAGCACTTCGGCGCGTCGCCAGAACTGGTCGCGCGCGCGCCTGGGCGCGTCAACCTGATCGGCGAGCATACCGACTACAACGACGGCTTC
>DKII01000164.1:0-964 GCA_002454125.1 Novosphingobium sp. UBA6722 | reverse complement strand
GGCTTCGTCCTGCCCTGCGCCATTTCGCGGCAGACCCTGGTCGCGGCGCGGCGACGGGATGACCGGCAGGTGCGGATCGTCGCGGGGGATCTGGGCGGGGCGACGACTGCGTTTTCGCTGGCCGAACCGATAACGCCGGACGGCACCGCGCCGTGGAGCAACTATGTTCGCGGCGTCGCCGATGGGCTGCTTGCGGCGGGGGTTGAGCTGGCGGGCGCCGACCTCGCGATCATGGGCGACATGCCGCAGGGGGCGGGGCTTTCTTCGTCTGCCGCGCTGGAAAACGCCGCGGGCCTTGCCCTGGCGGCGCTGGCGGGACAGCCGGACTTCGACCGCAGTCGGCTCGCCCTGATCGGCCAGCGGGCCGAACACAACTTTGCCGGGTGCCAGTGCGGGATCATGGACCAGCTGGTCAGCGCCCGCGCGGTCGCCGGATCGGCGCTGCTGATCGACTGCCGCTCGCTCGATTGCACGCCGGTCACCCTGCCGACCGACCTGGCGGTAATGATCGTCCATTCGGGGATCGAGCGCGGGCTGGTCGATGGCGAATACAACCTGCGCCGCCAGCAGTGCGAGGCAGCCGCGCGGCACTTTGGCGTGGCGGCGCTGCGCGATCTGGATGCCTTGCCGGAACCGGGCGGGCTCGATCCCGTCGCCTATGCTCGTGCGCGCCATGTGGTGGGTGAAAATGCCCGGACGCTGGCCGCGGCCGAAGCGCTGCGAAGCGGTGACCTCGCGCGGCTGGGCCAGCTGATGGCAGAAAGCCACGCCGCGATGCGCGACGATTTCCAGATCACGCTGCCGGCGATCGATGCACTGGTGGCGCTGCTGCAGCAGGCGATCGGCGGGGCGGGCGGGGCGCGGATGACCGGCGGCGGCTTTGGCGGGGCGGTGGTTGCGCTGCTGCCGGCCGCCGAGGTGGAGCGCGTGCGCGCGGCCGTGCTGGCCGGTTACCGCACCCCGG
>DKII01000168.1:10921-11787 GCA_002454125.1 Novosphingobium sp. UBA6722 | reverse complement strand
CTGGACCATCTCGGCGCGCTTCTTTTCGCCGCCCGAGAAGCCGACATTGACCGGCCGCTTGAGCATTTCCATGTCCATCTTAAGCAGCGCCGCCTGTTCGCGCGCCAGCTTGAGGAATTCACCGCCCGAGAGCGGCGCCTCATCGCGGCTTGCACGCTGGGCATTGAGGCTTTCGCGCAGGAACTGGACGAAGGACACGCCCGGGATCTCGACCGGGTACTGGAAGCCCAGGAACAGCCCGGCGGCGGCGCGCTCATGCGGTTCCAGCTCGAGCAGATCCTGGCCCAGGAACTCGACCGAGCCGCCGGTCACCTCGTAACCGGGCCGCCCGCCGAGCGTGTAGCCCAGCGTCGATTTGCCCGCACCATTGGGGCCCATGATCGCATGGACCTCACCGGCGTTGATGGTGAGCGACAGGCCTTTCAGGATCGGCTTGTCGGCGACGGTGGCGTGAAGATCGGTAATGGTCAGCATGATCAGTCCTGCGGGCGCCGGCCCGAATGGCGGTTACTGGGCGCACGGTTTTGAGCGGGGCGGGTAGCGCGGGCGGCGCGGCGTTCGTGCCAGCGCTCGCGCATAACGGCGGAAACCTGGGCAGCGGCGGCGGCCGGATCGGCCAGCACGGCAGCCGCGGAGAGGCGTTCGACCCGGTAGCCGACCTCGGTCAGGCTGCGGGTGCGGTCGGCGGTGAAGCTGGCGTCTTCGTCTCCATCCAGCTCGATCACCAGCATCAGCGGCTTGCAGGCAAAGTCGACAATCGCCGAGCCGATCACGTCCTGCCGCTTGAACGAATAGCCGCCGGTCTCGACCTCGGCCAGCGCCGCCGCCAGGGCCTCGCTGGCGGGCGAAGGATTGCGCCGCATCTC
>DKII01000168.1:10364-10881 GCA_002454125.1 Novosphingobium sp. UBA6722 | reverse complement strand
ACGCTGATGCAGGGCATCGAGCCGCTTTTCCGAAATCTCCCAGCCGCGACCCTTCTTCTTGATCGCGGGGGCTTCATCCGCGGCAGTTTCGCGCAGGGTGAGGGTCTTCTTCATTTTTGGTTGGCCACAGAAAAGAGCTCAATTCCGACCGGGGCAATGAGTTTGAATGAGGGCTGCATCAGAACTTATATCCGTAAAAGGCAACGCCAATCGCGCCCATGATCGAGACGATCGCCATGCCAGCGCCCATCATGGCACCAACGCCAAACTGGAAAACGCCAAGCCAATAGTCGAATGCTTCTTTATGGCGTTCGACATATCTACTTGAGACCCATACCCGGTCGCTCCGGAACGCCTGAGCAAGGCGAAATCCACATCCGATCAAGCAAAAGAGCCCCCCAAGGGCCAGGCCGATGAACCAGATCACCCGACGCTCCCCTCGAGGCTGATCCCGAGCAGCTTCTGCGCCTCGACCGCAAACTCCATCGGCAGCTGCTGCAGCACTTCCTTGGCGAAG
>DKII01000168.1:0-10251 GCA_002454125.1 Novosphingobium sp. UBA6722 | reverse complement strand
CATCGCGTAGAACAGCTGGTCGTCCGAGATCTTGCTGGTGGTCGCCTCGTGCTCGATCTGGGCCGAGGGATTGCGCACTTCGATATAGGGTACGGTATGCGCACCGCAGTCCTTGCCGAGCAGCAGGCTGTCGCACTGGGTGAAGTTGCGCACGCCTTCCGCTTGCGGCGCAACGCGGACGAGGCCGCGATAGGTGTTCTGGCTCTTGCCGGCCGAGATGCCCTTGGACACGATGGTCGAGCGGCTGCCCTTGCCATTGTGGATCATCTTGGTGCCGGTATCGGCCTGCTGGTAATTGTTGGTGACGGCGACCGAGTAGAACTCGCCGACCGAATCCTCACCATTGAGCACGCAGCTCGGATACTTCCACGTCACGGCCGAGCCGGTTTCGACCTGGGTCCAGCTGACCTTGCTGCGTTTGCCCTGGCACAGCGCGCGTTTGGTGACGAAGTTGTATATCCCGCCCTTGCCTTGGGCATCGCCGGGGTACCAGTTCTGCACGGTCGAATACTTGATCTCGGCATCGTCGAGCGCGACCAGTTCGACCACGGCGGCGTGGAGCTGGTTCTCGTCGCGCATCGGCGCGGTGCAGCCTTCGAGGTAGCTTACGTAGCTGCCCTTGTCGGCCACGATCAGCGTCCGTTCGAACTGCCCGGTGTTTTCCGCATTGATCCGGAAATAGGTGCTGAGCTCCATCGGGCAGCGCACACCTTCGGGAATGTAGACGAAGGTCCCGTCCGAAAAGACCGCGCAGTTGAGGGCGGCGAAGAAGTTGTCGCGCACCGGCACGACCTTGCCGAGCCACTGCTTGACCAGCTCCGGGTACTCGCGGATCGCCTCGCTGATCGAGAGGAAAATGACGCCCGCCTTCTTCAGCTCTTCGCGGAAGGTGGTGGCGACGCTGACCGAGTCGAACACCGCATCGACCGCAACCTTGCGCGCACCTTCAACCCCGGCGAGGACCTTCTGCTCCTCCAGCGGGATACCGAGCTTCTTGTAGACCTCGAGAATCTCGGGATCGACCTCGTCGAGGCTGGATAGCTTCTTCTTCGCCTTGGGCGCGGCGTAGTAGTAGGCGTCCTGGTAATCGATCGGCGGGATGTTCAGCTTGGCCCAATCCGGCGTCGGCATGGTCTGCCAGTGGCGGAAGGCCTTGAGCCGCCAATCGAGCATCCACTCAGGCTCGTTCTTCTTGGCCGAAATGAACCGGACCGTATCTTCGTTCAGGCCCTTGGGCGCGAACTCGGTCTCGATCTCAGCCGACCAGCCGTGCTCGTAATCGGCGACCTTGGCAGCGGCATCGCGCGCAGCCTGGTCCTTGATGGCAGTATCCTCGCTCATGCCGCAACCTCAGCCAGGCGAATCAGCGAGACCTGCGACAGCGCGCCGCGCAGCGCCTCGTTCACGATCGGCCAGTGCGGCTTGACCGAGCAGCAGGCATCAAGCCCGCAATCGGCCCGCGCATCGTCCACGCATTGGGTCAGCGCGATCGGCCCTTCAACCGCCTCGATAATGTCGGCCAGGGTAATCGCGGCAGCCGGGCGGGCCAGCTTGAGGCCGCCGCCAACGCCGCGCGTCGAGCGCAGCAGGCCCGCGGCGGTCAGGCGGCTGACCAGCTTCTGCACGGTCGGCACCGGCAGGCCGGTTTCGGCGGCGAGTTCGGCGGCCGAGACGCGCGTACCACCGCAATGGCGTGCGGCGGCGCTCATCGTGACGACGGCATAATCGGCCATGGAAGAGAGGCGCATTGGCGGCTCCGGTTAAATCGGACTGATTCTTTCCGGTTTGCCCTAGGCCTATCGCCAGAGAATTTCAATCGCCGGGAATGCGCGCAAAATTGGGCCGCACTTCGCGGTAACTGCGCATCGAACTCGTCGCATTCAGCAGCGGCGCAGAGCCATCAAAGATCCGCTTCGGCGTGCGGCCCAGATAGTGCCGCATGTCGCGGATCAGATGCGACTGATCGAAATAGAGCTCCTTGAGCGCAGCGACCTGTTCGGGACTGGTGTCTGGCGCTTGCAGCATCGCGGCGACGCGCAATGCCCGGTACTTGCGGGCCAGCTGTTTGGGCGGGACACCGAAATAGCGTTCGCTCAGGCGCTCAATCTGGCGGATCGAATAGTTGGCGCGCCCAGGCAAGGCGGACACCGGTGGATCGAAGTCGGACGAAAGCCAATCAGCAATCGCCGCAATAACCTTGCCGTGGCGCGGCGTAACCGGCCGCAGTCCGCCGCCAATCAGATCGGCCAGAATATCGACGCGGGCCCGGTCCCCGCCCACCGCCCGCATTCGCTGTGCCAGCCCATCGGCCCGCCGGCCGAGCACCTGACTGGCCGGGAGCACGCGGTCCGACACGGCGCCGGCATGCATGCCGGTCAGCGCCGCCCAGCCCAACGGCGATAGCGCCGCTCCAACCATGTGCCAGGGGCCTTGCAACGCGATCCGTACTGCGGCGGTGGTCGGGGTCAGGAACATCGCCTCGTGCGAAGGCTCGGCGCGGCCGTCGGCAAAGTGCAGAATGCCCCCGCCGGACAGGTTCACGGTGAGGTAGCCAACCGCCGCAGGCAGGTAATCCTGGATTTCGCGTTCGTCGCACCGCAGCGAGTAGAAGGTGGTGACGAAAGGACTCAACTGTTCGGCAGCGGGCAGGAATTCAAGCTGGATCCGCTCGCTCGCGGTCAGCTCGACCCGGTCCGATCCGGAACGATCGGCATCCTCTTCGGATTCAGGGGATCGCAGCATCCCGCCAACTCTGCGGGCCATCCCGTCACTTGGCAAGGGCGATCAAAAAAGAACGGCCCCGAACCAGAAGGTCCAAGGCCGCCGTAAAGTTGAGGGCTTCGCACGTATTGCGGCAAGCCCATCGGGTCGCCCTGTCCGGATACCGGGGCGTGGGCATTGGTGATTGTAGGGAATCGACATTCCAGCCCGCACAAAACCGCGAATCTCTCAATTGAATCGATTGCAGCGAGCATCCGCGCGGAACTCGGGCAGGGATGGCGCCGAATCGACTTCGCCGAACAGTGCTGCCATAGGCTGCTGCCCGTGACCCAGATCTATCCGCTGCTCCGCCCCGCCCTGTTCCTGCTCGATGCCGAGCGCGCACACCGGCTGACCATCGACGCGTTGAAGCTGATGCGGCACGGCGGCCCATCTCGCCCCGGCGCGCTGGCGACCGAAGTGGCCGGGATCAGGTTCCCCAATCCGCTCGGCATGGCTCCAGGCTTCGACAAGGATGCCGAAGTTCCCGACGCGGTGCTGGGCCTGGGCTTCGGCTTTACCGAGATCGGCACGGTCACGCCGCGCCCCCAGCCCGGCAATCCGCAGCCGCGCCTGTTCCGGTTGCAGGAGGACCGCGCGGTGATCAACCGGATGGGCTTCAACAACGGCGGGCTGGATGCAGCACGCGCGCGGCTGGCGAAGCGCAAGCAGGTGGGCGTGGTCGCCGCCAATGTTGGTGCGAACAAGGATTCGACCGACCGGATCGCCGATTATCTGGCCGGCATTGCCGCCTTCCGCGATCTGGCGAGCTATATCACGGTCAACATCTCATCACCCAACACGCCGGGCCTGCGCGACCTGCAGGGCGACAAGGAGCTGAACGACCTGCTCTCCGCCATTGCGGCCGAGCGGCAGGCGGGTGACCCCCCGGTCTTCCTGAAAGTCGCGCCCGACCTCGATGATGCAGCCCCGGCCCGGATCGTCGAGGCCGCAATCAAGCACGGCATCGCCGCGATCATCGTTTCCAACACCACGATCACCCGGCCGCCACTGAAGTCACGCCATGCGGGCGAGGCTGGCGGCCTGTCGGGCGCACCTTTGCGCGACCTGGCGCAGGCGCGGCTGCGCGATTTTCATGCCGCGGCGAAAGGCGCGATCCCGTTGGTCGGCGTCGGCGGCATCGCCAGCGCCGAAGATGCCTGGGCGCGCATCCGCGCCGGGGCCAGCCTGGTCCAGCTCTATAGCGCAATGGTCTATGAAGGGCCGGGCCTGGCCCGCAAGATCACCCGCGGGCTGGAGCGGCTGATGAAGCAGGGCGGGTTCGCCAGCATTGCCGAGGCAGTGGGCAGCGAATAACGGCCCCGCCTATTTGCCGACCAATACCACGCCCTCGCGGCGCGGATCGAATCCGCCGTCGATCTTACCATCGCGGATCAGCACGCCGTGGACGCCCGAATCCTCACCCTGTCCCGGTGACAGGTTGACGCCGCGCTCGGCCAGGCCAGCCCGCACTTCGGGGCTGAACTTTGTAACCTCGCCGTTGAAGCTATTGCCGCGCGCAACCAGGTTGGGCTGCGCCAGCGCCTGCTGCATCGGCAGGCCCCAGTCGATCGCGGCGACCAGCGACTTGCCGACATAGGCCAGGATCGCGTTGCCGCCGGCCGAGCCGATCGCCCCGGCAAAGCGGCCGTCCTTGTCGAACAGTACCAGCGGCACCATCGACGAGCGCGGGCGCTTGCGCGGCGCAACGGCATTGGGTGACTGCTCGCCATTGGCCTGCAGCGGGTTGAACGAGAAATCGGTCATCTGGTTGTTGAGGAAAAACCCGTCGACCATCCGGCCCGAGCCAAAGATCGATTCGACCGTGGTGGTCATCGAGACAACATTGCCGCGCGCATCGCGGACGATGAAGTGCGAGGTGCCAGCAGGTTCAAGCGTCCGGTCGGCAATCGCCACGCCGGCACCCTTTGGCTTGCCCGGCTCAACCGCAGCAGCCGCAGTCTTGCCGATCAACGCGGCGCGCTGGTCGAGATAGGCCGGATCGATCATGCCCGCGACCGGGACCTTCACGAAATCGGCATCGCCGACATAGGTATCGCGATCGGCGTACATCAGGCGGCTGGCTTCGGCGAACAGGAACCAGGCCTGCGGATCGTTCGGGCCGCGCGTGGCTATGTCGGTCCGCTCCAGCAGGCCGAGCAGCGCCAGCATGCCAACCCCGCTTGACGGCGGCGGCGGAGCGCAGACCTTGTATACGCGGTAGGGCGCGCAGATCGGCGTGCGCTTGACCGGCTGGTATCCGGCCAGGTCCGCCATGGTCATGGTCCCGGCCAAGGGCGCCTCACGCGTGCGGGCGACGATCTTGGCGGCCGTGCTGCCGCGATAGAGTGCATCGGGGCCATCCTTGGCCAGGCGGCGCAGGAAGGCGGCGTAGTCGGGGTTGCGCAACCGGTCGCCGGTAGCCATCCGGGTGCCGTCAGGACGCGAGAAATAGCGCTTGGCATCGGGCTGATCGAGCTGCGGGAACGGCAGTGGCAGGAAGCGGCCAAGGCGCGGGCTGATGATGAAGCCCTCTTCGGCAGTGCGGATCGGTGCATCGAACAGGCTGCGCCACGGCAGCTTGCCATGCTCGCGGTGCGCCAGGGCGAGCGCGGCGACGGCGCCAGGGACGCCGGTGGCGCGGCCCGAGACGACCGCTTCCCGAAAGCCCAGCGGCTTGCCGTCATTGCCCATGAACATATCGCGGCTGGCCTGGGCCGGTGCCATTTCGCGGCCGTCATAGACCACCAGCTGGCCGGTCTGGCCATCAAGGTGCTGCATGATCGTGCCGCCGCCCATGCCGGACGATTGCGGCTCAACCAGCGAGAGCATGGCCTGCACCGCAATCGCCGCATCGATCGCATTGCCGCCGCGTTCGAGCACGTCCATGCCGGCCTGTGCCGCGAGCGGATTGGCTGCGATCACGAAGGGCTGAACCTTGGCGGGCGCCGGCGGAGCCGGTTGCGGAGACTGCGGCGCGGAGCAGGATGCAACGAACAGCGCGATGCAGGCGATGGAAAGTCGAAGCGAAGCCATGACTGCCTCTTAGGGGGAGAGCAGTGGCGTGGCAATCGAGGGCCCGGGTCGGTTGCTCGGCCAAGTTGATCGGCCATGTGGCCCCCGCACTTGCCGCTAGGGCAAAGCTTGCCTAGGGGAATTGTCCGTACGGGAAAGGGTGCTGCAAAGAGGGGCAGTGCATTTATGGATATTGGTGATTTCCGGGCTGCCCGGAACCTGGTCGAACTGTTTCTGAGCCGCGCGGACGAGAAGGGCGATGCGCCGTTCCTGTCGGCCAAGCGCGGCGGATCGTGGCAGGCGATTTCCTGGGCAGAGGCTGCGCGCCAGGTCTGCCTGCTGGCCGAAGCGCTGCGGGCCATGGGCCTGAAGGAAGGCGACCGGGTGATGCTGGTTTCCGAAAACCGCCCGGAATGGTGCATTGCCGACTTTGCGATCATGGCGGCCGGTTGCATCACTGTCCCGGCCTACATCACCAACACCGAGCGCGATCACCTGCACGTGCTGGAGAATTCGGGCGCGCGGGCCGTGATCGTCTCTGACGACAAGCTGGCCAAGCCGCTGCTGCCGGGGGTGCTCGCCTCGGGCCAGGCCGGCTTCGTGATCGGGATCGAGCCGCTGCGGATCGCCCAGACCGGCCAGTTCGAATACCGCGACTGGGCCAGCCTGGTGACCGGCGATGCCGCTGCCGCGCGGATCGCGGTCGACAAGCGCGTTGCCAAGATCAAGCGCGAGGACACCGCCTGCATCATTTACACCAGCGGCACCGGCGGCAGTCCGCGCGGCGTGTTGCAGCACCACGGGGCGATCCTCTGCAACGTCGATGGCGCGGCGCGGATCCTGTCCGAAGACTTTGGCTGGGACGATGAGGTGTTCCTTAGCTTCCTACCGCTCAGCCATGCCTATGAACACACCGGTGGGCAGATGCTGCCGATCGGGATGGGCGGGCAGATCTACTATTCCGAAGGCCTTGAAAAGCTCGCCAGCAATATCGAGGAAGTGCGCCCGACGATCATGGTCGTCGTCCCGCGCCTGTTCGAAGTGCTGCGCACCCGGATCATGAAGCAGGTCGAAAAGCAGGGCAAGGTTCCGAACTACCTGATGGGCCGGGCGCTCGCGATCGGCGGGATCAAGGCCCAGCGCGAAGGCAAGGGCCGGCTGCGCGACAAGCCAATGGACCTGCTGCTGGAAAAGCTGCTGCGGCCCAAGATCCGCGCCCGCTTCGGTGGCCGGATCAAGGCGATGGTTTCAGGCGGCGCGCCGCTCAACCCCGAGGTTGGCACCTTCTTCGAAGCGATGGGGCTGACCATGCTGCAGGGCTATGGCCAGACCGAGGCCGCCCCGGTGATCAGCTGCAACCGCCCCCGCGTCGGCCTCAAGATGGACACCGTCGGCCCGGCGATGGACGGGGTCGAGATTAAGATCGCGCAGGACGGCGAAATACTGGTGCGCGGCGAACTGGTCATGCACGGCTACTGGCGCAACGAGGCCGAGACCGCCCGCGTGCTCAAGGAACCGGAGGGCGAACCGGGCGCCGGGATCTGGCTCCACACCGGTGACATCGGCCACCTTGATGACAAGGGCCGGATCGTCATCACCGATCGCAAGAAGGACATGATCGTCAACGACAAGGGCGACAATATCTCGCCCCAAAAGGTTGAAGGCATGCTGACGCTTCAGCCCGAGATCGCCCAGGCGATGGTGGTGGGTGACAAGCGGCCCTACGTGGTCGGCCTGATCGTGCCCGATGCCGAATGGGCGCTCGAATGGGCCCGTGCCCAGGGCGAGAAGTTCGACTTCAAGGCGCTGCAGGACCTGCCAGCCTTCCGCTCGGCGATCCGCGCGGCGATCGACCGGGTCAACCAGGACCTCAGCGTGATCGAAAAGGTCCGCCAGTTCGCCTTCGCGGACGAGGCCTTTGCCATCGAAAACGAGGAAATGACGCCGAGCCTCAAGATCCGCCGCCACAAGCTGAAGGAACGCTACAGCGAGCGGCTGGACGCGCTTTACAAGGGCTAGGGTCTAGCGCCGCCAGGGCAGCAGGCTGAGCAGCCGCGTCAGCAGTGACGGGCGCGGTGCCGGTGCTTCGACCGCTTCAGGTTCGGCCGCGTCTTCCAGCCAGCCGATGCCCAGTGGCCAGGCCGGGCCAAACTCGGGCTGCGCGGCCTTGGCCTCGACCACCGGTTCAGGCTCAGGCTCAAGCTCTGGCTCCAGGTCAAGCTCTGGCAACGGCTCGGGCTCAGGCGCGAAGGTCTGGGCGGCAATCAGGGCTTTCAGGCGGCTTTCGATGTCGAGGTCGATCTCGAACGAGGTGAACCCCGGTTCGACCCGGCTGGGCGCAGCAGGCGCCTTGGCAACGGCTTCAGCCACGAAGACCGGCGGCAGTGGCGGTTCTGGCGGCAAGTCCCAATCGGCCTCGGCCTCCGGCTCGGCCGGTTCGGGTTCCGGCCGCCACTGTTCGGGCGGCAGAGCCGGTTCGTCCTGTTCCGGTACGGGCGCGTAGTCCCATTCGGGCTCGGCCTCGGAAGCATCGTGTTCCGGCACCGGTGCGGCGAAGCCATGGGTCAGGTCCGGCGCAAAGGCTTCGGGCTCTTCCTCCACCGGCATCCAGTCGCGCGGCGGCTCGGGCAGGTCGGGATCGGCGTAGTCGGGTTCATCCGCCGGCGATTCGGGGGTCAGCAGGTCACGGAAGTCCCACGAATGCGACGGCTTCTTCTTGACCAGCAGCGGCCCGTTCGGGTTTGGAATGATCGTGCCATCATCCGGCACGGCCACTTCGGCCAGCTCGGGAATCGGCTCGAATGCCGGCTCGGCCGCAGGCTCGTGCACTTCCGCATCGCGGTGATGCAAACCGCGCAGGTTGGCGATCCGGGCGGCGGTTTCGGTCTCGGTCTCCTCAACCACCAGCACGGCGCGTTTGCGGGCGCGCGGAATGCCGGTGACCAGCAGGCTGCTGTAGCGCGGCCCCGGGATATAGGCCGCTGCGCTGTTCGCATCGGCGGCATCGTCCTTCAGCGCATGTTCGGGCATCCCCGCCACGGGCGCGTCGAAATAGGGATAGACCCCGTTGCTACCCGCCATGACGCAGACCGGCCGGGGCAGGCCATCGCGCGCCACTGCATCGCGCACAGCCTGGAACAGCAACACCGAAAGCAGGCAGGCACCCAGCGAACCGGCGCGAATCTCATCCTCATCGGGCACGTCCATCGCCAGCAGCCGGGCCTCAAGCTGGGCCAGCGCGCCGTGCAGATCGTCAATGCCGTGCAGGATCAGGGTCCGCTCGGTCGCCTTGCCTTCACCGGCCCAGGTGCAGCCGTAATAGGAATAGCCTTCCAGCAGGTTGTCGCGATCGCTTTCCGAGAACGGATAGGCCGAATCGTTGAAGTACTCGACTTCGACCAGCGGGCGCAGGTGACCGTGCTCGTCGGGATGCGGCGGGTCCTCGCCCGGCCAGCCAAACGCAATGGAGATCGCGGTGATCGGACGGCCCGGTTCGTCATGCGCGCGGATACGGGTGCCAAGCTCTTCCCAGCCTTCGAGCACCAGGTCGCTGCTTTGCACGGTCATGAAGCGATCGGGCAGGATTCCGCCCGGCCCAACCTCGCTTGCGAGATGCCGGCGCAGCCGTGCGATCGCCTCTTCGGGCCGGTTCTCCCGCAGACGGGCTTCGATCGAGCGGCGGAATTCCTCTTCGCTCAAACCGTCGGCAAAACTGGTGGTCACGCGTGCTACCCCCTGGGCGGATAGCGGGCAGAATTGCGCGGAATGGTTTATTTGGCGTTACGAGGAAGGGAGATTCCGCTCACGCCGCCTCTTTTTCCACCCATTCGGGATAGAAGCTCGGTTCGCGGCTCGACCAGCCCGGCGCGGTCGCGGCGGCTTCGCTGATCGACTGGAGCAGATGCTTGCGCCGGTCCGGGCGGATCTGCGGCAGTGCGGCGGCGGCGCAGAAGGCGCTTGGCAGGAACGGCCGGACATCGGCCCCGAGCAACCGCTCATAGAGGAAACGATAGGCCGAAAAGCCCTCGAGCCGGTCCTGGGCGATGTCGAAAGCGGTGATCCGCAGCAGCTTGCCCATGAAGCTTTCAAGGCTGGCAAAGTCACTGTTCGACGGGATCTGTCCGCGCAACGCCTTCAGTTCCTGATAGACGACATACTGGCTGCGGATCGATGCGGTCTCCTCGGCATCGCGGGCCCACAGCTTGAAGGCATCGTGCCGGCCCAGGCCGACATCAAGGCTGCGCTTGATATAGCGCTGCTCGCACGGACTGAAGCTGGCGAACTCGCGCAGTTCGGCAATGGTCAGCGATGCAGTTCCGGTATTGGCCATGACGTGCCCCCTTGAGTTCGAGGCAGATCACCAGAACTTGGTTAAGAAGCCGTTTACTCTGATGGGTGCGGTCGGGCCATCCGGCCCTTCCTTGCGGCACCGGCCCACTCCCCCTCCCGACCACCCAGAACCTATTGGCTACAATA
>DKII01000066.1:23114-24762 GCA_002454125.1 Novosphingobium sp. UBA6722 | reverse complement strand
GGCTTCGCCGATCAGGCCGGCCAGCGCTGCCCCCGCCCCACCGTGGCGCGGCCCGCTCAGCGCGCCAAGGCCGGCGAGCAGGCTCGCTGCGAGCGAAGCGCCGGTCGCCGCCGCCACCCGCACGGCAAAGGTTGATGGATTGAGCTCATGGTCGGCCAGCACGACCAGGGCCTGGCGGATCGCCTCGGCCCCGGCGGGCGTAACCTGCCAGTTGGCGGCCAGGCGCTTATGCAGCGGCACTTCCGCAGTGCTGCCGCTCGCCCCCAGCGAAGCGGCCAGGGCGGAAACGCACTGCACTGCATCCGCGACCAGTTTGGCAGGCGGTCGGCCGATTGTCGGGCGGCCACTGGCGGCAAGCCGGGCCAGCGCCAGGAACGGGTCCGCTTCGCCAGGCTCGGCGCTGAACCGGGGCGGATCGGGCAATTGCCAGAGGATTGCAGCGACGTCCTCGAACGTCGCGCGCGCCGCCAGGTCGACCAGATCGTGCCCGCGCACCACCAGCCGCCCGTGGCTGACCGTGGCGATGCGGGTGGGAATGATCGGCTCACCCCAGGCGATCGCACTTGCGGCAATCGCCGCCGGGCCGCGTCCACGCCGCCGCCGGGCGACCAGGGCGGCAACATCATCGGCGCGGTAAAGGCTGCGGCGGGGATCGGCGGAATCAACCCTTCGTTCGATCAGCCCGCGGCTGACGTATGCGTAAAGCGTCTGCTGGCGCAGGCCCAGCCGGGCCAGGGCCGCTGCCCGGTCGATCCATTCATCCATATATTGATTATATTGATCAAGATTGTTGATTGCAATCAGCAGGTCCATCCTTGCTGCACATGCGAAATGAGGAGATTCGCGATGGTGCACAATGGACTTGATGACGTGGTGGTGGCCGAAACCGTGCTTTCGGATGTCGATGGCGCCTGTGGCCGACTGACGATCCGGGGCTTCGCGCTGGAAGAGCTGGCCGGGCACCGCAGTTTCGAAGCGGTCGCCCACCTGCTGTTCGAAGGCTTCCTGCCCGGCCTGCCCCGACCCGAAGCCTTTGCCCGGCAGCTGGGCGAAGCGCGCCGGACGGTCTGGCTGCAGACCGAGACACTGCTGCCCGCCCTGGCCGCACGCCCGGTCTATGATGCGATGCGCGCCGGCACCGCGTTGCAGGATGACGGGACGGACCTGGCCAGCGCCCTCGCCCTGCTGGCCGCCCCAGCCGTGTTGGTCCCGGCCATTTTGCGCCTGCAGGCCGGCGCGGCACCGATCGCGCCCGAACCGGGCCTGGGCCATGCCGCCGACGTGGTGCGGATGCTGGGCCAGGCGGGCGGCGAGGCTGCGCTCGATTGCTACCTGGTGACGGTCTGCGACCACGGCCTCAACGCCTCGACCTTTGCGTCACGTGTCGTCGCCTCAACCCAGGCCGGGCTGACCTCCAGCGTACTCGCCGGGATGGGCGCCTTGAAGGGTCCGCTGCATGGCGGCGCGCCGGGTCCGGTCATCGCGATGCTCGATGCCATAGCAGCAGCGGGCGATGCCGAAGCCTGGCTGCGCGCAGCGGTTCACGATGGCGAGCGGCTGATGGGCTTTGGCCACCGGATCTACCGCACCCGCGATCCCCGCGCCGATGCCCTGAAAGCGGCCGTGCGTCAGCTGCCACGCACGGCCG
>DKII01000066.1:13546-23084 GCA_002454125.1 Novosphingobium sp. UBA6722 | reverse complement strand
TGCACGGCCGGGCGGCTGGCATTTGCCGAACAGGTCGAAGCAACCGCGCTCGCCGTGCTGCGTGCGCACAAGCCGGACCGGGTGCTGGAAACCAATGTCGAATTCTACACCGCGCTGCTGCTGGAGGCGGTCGGCTTTCCGGCCGATGCCTTTACCGCGGTCTTTGCGATGGGCCGGGTCGCGGGCTGGATTGCCCACGCCCGCGAACAGGCGCTGACGGGCCGGCTGATCCGCCCGCAATCGCGCTATATCCCGCCCGCTAGCGCGGCGGCATGACCCGGCTGAGGAATTCGATCACCGCGCCGTTGAACTCGTCGTTCTTGTCACCGGCGACCATGTGGCCGGCCCCGCGAATGTCGGCAATCTCCAGCTTGGGGATGCGGCGACGCAGGTCGGCCACGCCGTCATCATCGACAATATCGCTCTTCATGCCGCGCACCAGCAGGGTCGGGACCCGGTCGGTCCAGTCGGCCTCGTCGAGCATGGTCAGCAGCTGCGAGGGATCGGCGCGCTGGTCGGTCATCATCCTGAGGTCCCAGTGCCAGTAATAGCGCCCGTCGGGATGGAGCCGCAGGTTCTTGTTGAGGCCCGAGAGGTCCTTGGGCCGCGGCCGGTCGGGGTAGTAGGCCGAAATCGCGTCCGCCGCCTCTTCCAGGCTGGCGAAGCCCTGGGGATTGGCGGTCATGAACTCACGGATCTTGGCCACGCCCTTCATCGACATCTTGGGGACAATGTCGACCAGCACCAGCGCGGCAACATCCATTCCCTTGCAGGTTGCCGCCAGGGCCGTGATGCCGCCAAGCGAGGCACCGACCAGCGCCAGGGGCTTTGATCCAACGGCGGCGACACAGGCAAGGTCGTCGGCCCGCTTGAGCAAGTCATAGTCGCCATCGGGTGACCAGTCGCTGTCACCATGCCCACGCAGGTCATAGTTGATCGAATAGTAGCCGGCCTTGGCCAGTTGCTGTTCGGCCTTGTCCCACGAATGGCGGGTCTGCCCGCCGCCATGGCCCAGAATGACCGTCGGCGCGCCCTTGGGGCCAGCCACGTCAGCCGTCAGGCTTAGCCCGCCAGCAATCGGAATTCGGATTGTTTCCCCCGTCATGCTGCACGGGATGCCTGTGCCGCCAGAACGGGTCAATCATCATTTTAATCGGGCGATTAATAATCCACCAGTTCGAAGTCCTGCTTCTCGGTCCCGCAGTCCGGACAGTACCAGTCCTCGGGGATATCCTCGAAGCGGGTGCCCGGCGCGATGCCCTCGTCCGGCAGGCCGAGCGTCTCGTCATAGATGAAGCCGCAGTTGCGGCAGCGCCACTTGCGCATCTCAGTTCACCGTGAAGCGGATCGGCACGTGCTTTGGCCCGCAGACGAAGTTGGAAATCGCCCGCTCACCCCGGCCGTTCATCTCGACCGATTTCAGCCGCCCCGACAGCTCCTCCCACAGGATCCGCATTTCCATCCGCGCCAGGTGCTGGCCCAGGCAGACGTGGACGCCATAGCCAAAGGCGATCTGCGGGTTCTGGTCGCGGTCGATCCGGAAATCGAAGGGATCGGCCCAGACCGTCTCGTCGCGGTTGGCCGACTGGTAGGACAGCATCAGCCAGTCGCCCGCCTTGATCTGCCGCCCGCCGATCTCGCAATCGGCCACGGCGCTGCGCATGAAGTGCTTCACCGGTACTTCCCACCGGATCGATTCCTCGACGAAGGCGTTGATCCGGTCGGGGCTCTCCTGCATCGCCCGCAATAGTTCGGGCCGCTCGGCCAGTGCCCACATCGCGCCGGCCGTGGTGTTGCTGGTGGTATCGTGCCCGGCGGTGGCGGCGATGATGTAGTAACCCATCAGCTGGCGGTGGTTGAGATATTCGCCATTGATCGTGGCGTTGGCGATCAGGCTGTTGATCTGCCCGGTGGGATTGGCGCGGAACTTCTCCGTCACTGCCGCGAAATAGGCTTCCAGCTCCATCGTCGTTTCCCACAGCGATTTGAGCATCTCGTCCGGCGTCAGCTCGGCGCGGCGGCGGTTGAGTTCCGGATCGGCGTTGTTGAACAGCTCCTGCG
This sequence comes from Novosphingobium sp. UBA6722, assembly GCA_002454125.1. Taxonomy (GTDB): domain Bacteria; phylum Pseudomonadota; class Alphaproteobacteria; order Sphingomonadales; family Sphingomonadaceae; genus Novosphingobium. The sequence goes on along the minus strand of DKII01000066.1, from coordinate 21,023 downwards.
TCAGCTTGAGCATGAACGGCTCATCCTCCTGCGGCACGCCCAGCACGGTCATGATCACCCGCAAGGGATAGAGAAAGGCAACATCCTGCGCGAAATCGACCTCGCCGCCGAAGCTGAGCATGTGGTCGACGAATTCGCGGGCGATCGCGCGGATCTGGTCCTCCAGCGGCTTGATCGCGCGCGGGGTGACGTGCGGAAAGACCACGCCGCGTAGCGCCTTGTGCTCATCGCCATCAACCGAGACCAGGCTGCGGATCAGGTTCGGTTCGCCCCCGGTGAGCCCTTTCACGCGCTCCACCCCGTCGCGCGGGGAGAGAAAGGTCGACTTGTCGCCATTATGGAAGATGTCTGGCTGGCGCTCGATCTCCTTGATGTCGGCGTGGCGGCTGACCACCCAGAACGGATCGAAGTCCGGCAGCTCGGCCTTGTCGAGCGGTTGCTCGGCACGGATCTGCGTAAAGGCGGCGTCAGCGATCTCGCGCTGCGCATAGGATTTGGGATCGATGATCGTGCGGGCCAAGGCTTCGGAAATTGTCAAGGCAGCTCTCCATTCTACCGGATCTGGCGCCCTGGCTGGCAGGAACGACGCAGGCCGTCTTTGCCCTCGATCAATTTACTGACATTCCTGTCAGCAACTTTGCAGCAAGCGGCGTTGCGGGCCAGCGCCGCGCCCGCTAGGCTCCGGCCAAACAGACCTTCAGGGAGCAGCCACAATGAAGATTTCCACGCTTGCGCTTGCCGTCACCACGCTGCTCGCCAGCACGGCTGCCCTGGCCGCGCCGACCTATATCCATGCCGGCCGCGTGATTGCCGTTCCGGGCCAGGCGCCGCGCGGGGCGACGACGATCGTGGTGGACCAGGGCCGGATCGTCTCGCTGCAGGATGGCTATGTTGCCGCACCCGAAGGCGCCACCGCGATCGACCTCAAGGACAAGACGGTCCTGCCCGGCCTGATCGACAGCCACACCCACCTCGCCTCTGACCGCGCCGGGAATGAAGGCATCGTCGCGATGGTGACCGAAGGCATCCCGCTGCACGCGATGGAAACCTATTGGAACGGGATGAAGACGCTGCGTGCGGGCTTCACCACGGTGCGCAACCTGGGTGACGAAGGCGGCAAGGTGCTGGCGCTGAAGGAAGCGATCAAGCGCGGCTGGGTCCAGGGTCCGCGGATTGTCGATGCGGGCGAATCGATCTCCACCACCGGCGGCCACATGGACGGCCGCGTTGGCCTGGCCGATGAAATGCATGGCATGATCGGCACAGAGAACCTCTGTGACGGGGCCGACGATTGCCGCCGCGCCGTGCGCCGCCAGATCGGGCGCGGCGCCGACGTGATCAAGTTCGCCACCACCGGCGGGGTCAATTCCGGGACTGGCCTCGCCACCCGCATGGTCGAGGATGAGGCCAAGGCGCTGGTAGAAACCGCCCACGCCTATGGCCGCAAGGTGGCGGTCCATGCCCACGGTCTCGACGGGATCAAGCTGGCAGTCCGCGCGGGGGCGGATTCGATCGAGCACGGCACCACCATCGACGAGGAAACCGCCAAGATGATGGCCAAGGCCGGCACCTATTACGTCCCCACCCTCAGCACAGTGAACGGCTACCTTGAACGTCTGGCCGCCAACCCCAATGCCTATCCTCCGGCGATCAAGGCGCAGATCGACTGGCGCATCGGCATCACCGGCAAATCGTTGCAAATCGCCTATCCGCTGGGCGTGAAGATCGCGTACGGCACCGATGCCGGCGTTTCGAAGCACGGCCGCAATGCCGATGAGTTCGAACTGCTGGTCAAGTTCGGCATGCCGCCCGCCGAAGCGATCAAGGCCGCCACCATCAACGCCGCCGCGCTGCTGGGCGTCGACAAGGAAACCGGGACGCTCGAACCCGGCAAGGCCGCTGACATCATCGCGGTCAGCGGCGATCCGCTGGCGGACGTGAAAGTGCTAAAGGCGATGAAGTTCGTCATGGCCCGCGGCGAGGTGATTGTCAGGCCGTAAGCGCGGCGCTCAGTTGCCGGTCAGGAAAGCCACCAGCGCCTTGACCTTCTTCTGCCGCCACTGCGGCAGCGGGGCGACCAGCCAGTAGGCGCGGCGGCAGGGTTCGGGTTCGGTCAGGGTAACACCGCGACCAGCCCCGGCCCAGGTCAGGGCAAGCTGCGCGGGGACGCGGGCCTTGCCCATTCCGGCGGCAGCAGCGGCCAGAGCTTGCCCGGCATCGCCCGCCTGGAGCGACGGGGCGCCGGCTTCCTCGCCGCCGGGATAGGGATCACCGGGCCAGGCGATCCAGTCCCCCTCACCCGCAATCACGCGTTCGGCGGTACCGAGTGCGACCCCTTCGAGATCGCCCGGTCCTTCGGCCCAGCGAATGGCCAGATCCATGTTGGCCTCGGTGAAGTCGGCGGTCTCGTCATTGACCAGGCTATAGCGAACTTCCGGGTTCGCCGCGCGAAACTCGGCCAGACGCGGCGCGAGCCAGGCGGCGAAGAAATCGCGCGGGGCGGCGATGGTGTAGACGTGGCTCGATTGGCCCGCCTGCATCGCGGTAACCGCATCCTCGAAGTGCAAAAAGCCGGTGCGCAGCGATTCGAGGCCGGCCGTCGCCTCGTCCGTCAGTTCCAGGCCCTTGGGCGTGCGGCGGAACAGCACCACGCCGAGCAGGTCTTCGAGCGCGCGAATCTGCTGGCCGACGGCGGCAGGCGTGACCGCCAGCTCATCCGCAGCGCGGGTGAACGACAGGTGCCGGGCAGCGGCATCGAATACGCGCAGGGCGTTGAGAGGCAGGTGCGTGCGCTTCATCGCGCCGGGGCCTTAGCCTGCCGTGGCGGGAGCCGCCAGCGGGAAGAACGGGATCGCCGCTTCCATCAGCGAACCGTCCTCGCAGCGGAAGGTATAGAAGCCCTCCATCGAGCCATGCGGGGTGGCGAGCGGGCAGCCCGAGACATAGTCATGACTGCCGCCCGGCTGGATCACCGGCTGTTCGCCGACCACGCCCTCACCCTCGATGAAATTGACCATCCCGCGCCCGTCGGTGATCTGCCAGTGGCGGGTCAGCAGCTGGACCGCCTGATCGGCGTGGTTCTCGATCCGGATGTGATAGACCCAGAACCATTTGCCCGCCTCAACCTGCGACTGTTCAGGCAGGAAGTTGACGGTCACCCGGACGGTGATCCCGTCGGTGGTTGCGGCGTGCTGGAACAGCTCCTTCATGGGCGGCAAGGTAGCGATTGGGCGGCGCGGCGACAATGGGGCGAGCGACTGATCTTGCTACTTTGCCGGTCGATTGTGGTAAAATCAGCTGCGCGCCAGCAGCACCACGCCCGCCACCATCAACGCGCAGCCGGCCAGCCGCGCCCGACCGACCGGCTCGCGCAGCAGGACCATGCCAAGCAGCGCCACCAGCATCATCGACATCTCACGCATCGGAGCGACGACGCTGAGCGGCGCGCCGCGCTGCATCGCCCAGAGTACGAGGATGTAGCCAAAGGGGGCCAGCAGGGCGACGGTCCAGGCGCTGATCCAGTGACCCTGCATGGCCTGCGTCGCTGCGGCCCGATCGCGCAGCACCTGCGGCGCGAGCAGCACGGTGCGCACAACATTGGCGCCCCAATCGAGCACCACGGGCGAGAGCAGCAGCAGCTTGACCGCCGAGCCATCGACCAGGGTGTAGGTCGCGATCAGGGCGCCGGTCAGCAGCCCCCAGCGCAGTCCGGCCATCGCGCCAGGGCGGGCAAACGTGCTGAAGCGACCGTCAGTGGCAATCAGCAGGATCCCGCCGACCACGCCGAGCAGACCGAGCAGCCGCAGTGGCCCCGGCACTTCGCCCAGCAACAGAAAGGCACCCAGCGAAGAGAGCAGCGGCCCGGTGCCCCGCGCAATCGGATATACCACGGAGAGGTCAGCCTTGCGGTAACCGGTCTGCAGCGCGTGGCTATAGGCCAGGTGCAGGCAGCCGCTGGCAACGATTGCCGCGAGCATCGGCCAGGCCCAGCGGAAGCCCTCGCCGATGATGATCCACAGCGCCCAGGGCGCGAAGGCGATCGAGGAGAGCAGGGTCGACCAGAACAGGAAGACCCCGCCGGCATGGGCCGAGCGCTTGGCGGCAAGGTTCCAGGTGGCGTGGCAGACCGCCGCCAGCAGGACCAGCAGCAGCGAGAGTGTATCCAAGCCCTAGAGCCCGGCGGCCTTGAGCGCCTGGTCGAGGTCCTCGATCAGGTCCTGCGGATCCTCAAGCCCCACGTTGATCCGCAGCATCCCCTCGGTGACGCCCATTTCCGCCCGCGCCTCGGCGCTGACCGAATAGTGGGTGGTCGAGGCCGGGTGCGTCATCAGCGAGCGCGAATCCCCGATGTTGTTGGAGATATCGATCAGGGCCAGCGCATCGAGCAGCGCATGGGCCTGGGCCCGGTCCTTGACCTCGAACGAGAAGATCGAGCCGCAGGCGTCCATCTGCTGCATCGCCAGATTGTGCTGCGGATGGCTGGCAAGGCCGGGGTGCAAGATCCTTGGCACCCGCCCTTCGAGGAACTGGCCGACCTTGAGCGCATTGGCGCTCTGCTGCTTGACCCGCAGGTCCAATGTCTCGAGCCCCTTCATCACCACCCAGGCGTTGAACGGGGAGCAATTGGGTCCGGTGTTGCGCTGGAAAGGCATCAGCACGTCGTTGATGAACTGGGCCGACCCGCAGACTGCCCCGGCGAGGACGCGGCCCTGCCCGTCCATCAGCTTGGTGGCCGAATAGGCGACGACATCGGCGCTGAATTCCAACGGGCGCTGCAAGGCGGCGGTGCAGAACGCGTTGTCGACCACCGTCGTGATCCCGCGGCTGCGCGCCAGATCGCAGACGAACTTGAGGTCAACGATGTCCATCGTCGGGTTGGCGGGCGTTTCGAAGAAGAACACCTTGGTGTTCGGCCGAATTGCGGCTTCCCACTGGGCATTGTCGCGTGCGTCGATCGTCGTCGTCTCGATCCCGAAGCGCGGCAGCAGGCTGTCGACCAGCCAGCGGCAGGAGCCGAAGGCCGCGCGGGCGGCAACGACATGGTCGCCGGCGGAAAGCTGGCACAGCAGCGCCGTCGTCATGGCCGCCATACCAGTCGCCTGAGCGCGGCAGGCCTCGGCCCCTTCCATCAGCGCGATGCGTTCTTCCAGCATCGCGACGGTCGGGTTCTGGAGGCGCGAATAGGTCATCCCCTCGGCCTCGCCAGCGAAGCGTGCGGCGACTTCGGCAGCGGTATCGTAGGTGTAGCCAGAGGTCAGGAACAGCGCCTCGCTGGTCTCGCCATGCTCGCTGCGCCAGGTGCCGCCGCGCACGGCGCGGGTAGCGGGCCGCCACTTGGCGGTGATCGAACGGTCGGTTCCGGTGGTGCGCTTCATGATGTGGGCGGCTGTAAGGGCCGTGCGCAAGCGCCGCAAGAGCATTGCCACCTTGTGATGGCACCGGTAATTCCCCGCCATGGTCGCCGCACCCCGCTTCACGTCTGAACAGGACCCGGCTGACTGGTGCGCGGTTATCGCGATCTTCTTCCTGGCGCTGCTGTGGTGGCGACTGGGGATCCCCTCACAGATCTATTTCGACGAGGTCCATTACATCAACGCCGCGCGCCACCAGAATCAGGGGCTGCGCTTCAATCCCGAGCACCCGGTGCTGGGCAAGACGATCATCGCCGCCGCAATCCGCTGGCTGGGCGATACGCCGCTGAACTGGCGGATTCCCTCGGCCATATCGGGCGCGATCGGGCTTTACGCGCTGGGCCGGCTGGTCTGGTTCGTTACCGGACGGCGGCTCGTCACGCTGGTCGCGATGTTCCTGGTGGCGACCAATTTCGTCTGGTTCGTAATGAGCCGGATCGCCATGCTCGACATGTTCATGGCGCTGTTCGGCATGATCGGCCTGTGGCTGGCGGCGAGCGCGGTCCGGTTGCCGCAACAGGCACGCTGGCGGCTGGCGCTGGCGGGCGTGGCGATGGGGCTTTCGCTCGGGGCCAAGTGGTCGGTCGCGCCGCTGCTGATCGTGCCCGGGCTGGTCTTCCTCGGCTGGAAGCTGCGCGATTGCGGCCTGCGCGGGCTCTATCTGCGCGAGGGCGGCGCGGTTCCGGGGATCAGCCTGATCGAGGCCGGGGTCTGGCTCGGCCTTGTCCCACTGGTGGTCTACTGGCTGACCTTCTGGCCGGCGTTCCATTGGGCCAAGGACCCGGTCAACCCGTGGGACCCGATCGGCTGGCACGTCTACATGCTGCAATTGCAGGACAGCGTGACCAAGCCGCACCCCTATCGCTCGTGGTGGTACCAATGGATCGGCAACTGGCGAGCGATCTGGTTCCTCTACCAGCCGGTCGATGGCGCGCAGCGCGGCATCCTGCTGGTCGGCAATCCCTTCACCATGCTGGCCGGCCTTGCGGCATTCGCCTGGTGCCTGTGGGCCGGTTGGCGCGGCCGGATCGAAGCCTGGGTCTTCGCCGGGCTCTATGCCGTCCAGATTGCCTTCTGGGCGCTCTCATCGAAGCCGGTGCAGTTCTATTATCATTACCTGCTGCCCGGCACCTTCCTGATGGTCTGCCTGGCCCTGGCGCTGGAAGCGCTGTGGCAGCGGACCGACCGGTGGCGCTGGCTGGCGGCGGGCGCGCTGGTGGTGAGCCTTGCCATGTTCATCCACTTCTACCCGATCCTCTCCGCCGCCAAGCTGTGTTGCGGGCGGCCGAGCTTTGAAGAGTGGATGTGGCTGCGTAGCTGGCGCTGAGCCGCAGAACGCGCCAAATGCGAATCGAACAGGGAGATTCGCAAGATGACTAACGCCGCTTCGCCGCTCACCTTCACGCGCGGTCCGGCAATGGCCAACCGGATGATGCTGGCCCCGCTGACCAACCTGCAGAGCCGGGTCGACGGGGTGCTGTCGGATGACGAGGTCAAGTGGCTGACCATGCGCGCCCAAGGCGGCATGGGCCTGGTGATGACGGCAGCGGCCCACGTCCAGCGCCAGGGCCAGGGCTTTCCCGGCCAGCTGGGCGTGTGGTCCGACGATCACATCCCGCGCCTGACCGAGCTGGCCAGCGCGATCAAGGCCAATGGCAGCCTCTCGGCCGTCCAATTGCACCATGCCGGGATCCGCTCACCGCGTGATGTGATCGGCGAAGACCCGCAGGGACCCTTCGCCGACGCCGAAACCGGATCGCGCGCGCTGACCACGGCGGAAGTCGAACAGCTCCGCGATGACTTCATCGCCGCCGCCGTCCGCGCCGAGAAGGCCGGGTTTGACGGGGTCGAGATCCACGGCGCCCACGGCTATATCCTCGCCCAGTTCCTCGATGCCGAGAACAACCAGCGGACTGACGGCTACGGCGGCAGCTTCGAACACCGCAAGCGGATCATCTTCGAGGTGATCGACGGCATCCGCGGCGCGACCCGGGCCGATTTCCAGCTGGGCCTGCGGCTCTCGCCCGAACGCTTCGGTATTCGCACCGCCGAGGCGCTGGCGCTCG
>DKII01000066.1:0-13490 GCA_002454125.1 Novosphingobium sp. UBA6722 | reverse complement strand
GCACCGCCGAGGCGCTGGCGCTCGCCGAGGAAGTGATGACCGGCGGCCAGCTCGACTACCTCGACATGTCGCTATGGGATTGCTTCAAGGAACCGCAGGATCCGGACTATGCCGGCCAGCCGCTGATCAAGCTCTTCACCGCCCTGCCGCGCGGGAATACTCGCCTCGGCGTCGCAGGAAAGATCATGGATGCCGCCAAGGTCCAGGCCTGCCTCGATGCCGGGGCGGACTTCGTGCTGGTGGGCCGCGGCGCGATCCTGCACCACGATTTCGCCCGCCGCGTTATCGCCGATCTGGCCTTTGCCGCAACGCCCACACCGGTCACCCGCGCACATCTGCGTGCCGAGGGCCTGGGTGAGGCCTTCGTAGACTACATGGCTTCGTGGAAGGGTTTCGTGGAGGGCTAGGCCCTCAATACTTGCCCCAGACGAATTTGTTGGACAGCGCGAAGTTCCAGACCGAGCCGAGCACGATCCCGACCACCACGGCGATAACGTCGTGGAAGCCCATGGTCTTGAGCACGGCAGCTGAGCCGACATTGGTGAGCAGGCCCAGCGAGCAGGTCACCGCGAACTGGGCCCAGCCGCGCAGCAGCGGGCCGAACCCGCGCAGGCGCTTGTCGGCATAGGTCAGCTCGTTGTTCAGGACGAAGTTGAAGGTCATCGCGACCAGCGCGGCAACCGTGTTGGCGACGTTGAAGGTCGTGCTTTCGTCCCAGTTGCCGTAAACGAAACGCTCGCCGAAGACGAGGTGCAGCATCACCCACAGCGCACCCAGCTGGACGAAAACGCCCAGCGCGCCGACCGTGCCGAACAGGGCAAAGCGGGTCGGGATGATCCGGCCGAGCCACTTGTCGTAGAGCCCGATCAGGAATTCGAAGACCACGGTGCGGTCAAGCTTGCTCTCGCCTTCGGCGCGGGCAGCAAAATTCATGGGAAGTTCCTTGATGCGCAGCGGCTCTTCGACCGTGGCGAGAATATCGAGCAGGATCTTGAAGCCCACGCCTGACAGGCGGTGGGCATCGGCGCGCAGCGTGGCGCTGCGCAGCATGAAGTAACCGCTGAGCGGGTCGGTCAGTTCGACCCCGGTCACCTTGTTGGCGATCCGGTTGGCAAAGTTGGAAGCCTTGACCCGGTCGGGCCGGCCCCATTCTTCGGTGCTGGCGCCTTCGGCAAAGCGGCTGCCATAGGCCAGATCATAGTCCCCGCTTTCGATCGCGGCCAGCATTTGCGGCAGCAGGGCCGGATCGTGCTGGTGATCGGCATCCATCACCGCGACGATCGGGGCGGCGGTGGCGCACATCCCCTCGATCGCCGCCGAAGACAGGCCGCGCCGGCCGATCCGCTGGATCACGTGGACACGCGGGTCTTCCTGCGCCAGCGCGCGCGCCTCGTCAGCCGTGCCGTCCGGGCTGTTGTCATCGACCACGATGACTTCCCAGGTGATCCCGGCCAGCGCCTGGTCGAGACGGTCAACCATCGAGCGCAGGTTCTTGCGCTCGTTATAGGTGGGAAGGACGACGCCAAGGCGCAGGGTCATGTCACAGGCGCTCCAGCACCGCGTCGCCAATCGCGGCCGTGCCGTGACTGCCGCCGAGGTCACCGCCGCGAATGCCATCGGCGAGCGCCTTGGCCACGGCCGCCTCGATCCGCGCGGCCTCTGCCTCAAGCCCGAGCGAGTGACGCAGCAGCATGGCGGCCGAGAGGATCGTTGCCATCGGATTGGCCAGGCCCTTGCCGGCAATGTCCGGTGCCGAACCGTGGATCGGTTCGTAGAGGCCCATCTTGCCATCGGACAGGCTGGCCGAAGCCAGCAGGCCGATCGAACCCACGCACATCGAGGCCTGGTCCGACAGGATATCGCCGAACAGGTTGCCGGTCACGACCACGTCGAACTGGCCGGGATTGCGCACCAGCTGCATCGCCGCGTTATCGACGTACATGTGGGTCAACTCGACGTCGGGATAGTCCTTCGCCACCTCGATCATCACGTCACGCCAGACCTGCGAGGTTTCGAGGACATTGGCCTTGTCGACCGAGCAGAGCTTCTTGCCCCGGCCCATCGCGGCGCGGAACCCGACATGGGCAATGCGGCGGACCTCGTCTTCGGCATAGGACATCATGTCCCAGCCCTGGCGGCGACCGTCCGGCAAAGTGCGGATCCCCTTCTCGCCAAAATAGACGTCGCCGTTGAGCTCGCGCACAATCAGCAGGTCGATCTTGCTCGCCACTTCCGGGCGCAGTGCCGAAGCGTCTTCCAGTCCGGCAAAGACCTTGGCCGGGCGCAGGTTGGCGAAGAGGCCCAGCTCTTTGCGCAGCCCCAGGATCGCCTGCTCGGGGCGCAGGTGTCGCTCCAGGTTGTCACAATCGGGATCGCCAACCGCGCCGAACAGGATGGCATCGCAGGACCGGGCGATCTCCAGCGTTTCGGCCGGCAGGGGGTGGCCGTGCCGCTTGTAGGCGATCCCGCCGACATCGCCTTCGAACAGCACGAGCCCGGGCAGATCGAGCGCTTCAAGCACGCGCACGGCTTCGCGCGTCACTTCAGGACCGATTCCATCGCCGGCGAAAACTGCGATCTTCATGGGATTCCCAACCTATTCAATCCGGCCAAGCCGCTCCCGCAGCATGGCGCGCGCCGCCATAACATCGCTTCTCCGATCAGCAAGCGGATAGCGCGCCACCAGCGGGCCAAGCTTGTCAAAGGCCGCCAGCTGGGCATTCCAGTCCGGATCGGCCGAGCGCTCGACCGCGCCATAGCCCAGTTCGCGCAGCAGCAGCGCCTCGAAAGCGGTCATGCCGGGCAGCCAGCCCCGCGCCGAGGGAGCATGGCAGACCGCATCGAGCAGCGCGGTGAGCGCCTGGTGCAGCGCCGGAAAGGGCTGCCGTTCGGGCAGCGCCGAGGCGGTCAGCGTGGTTGCCCAGGTGATCGCGGCAGCAGGCAGCGGTTCGGTCAGCCAGGGGCCGCGGCTGGCGACCAGCTCAACCCGCGCCGAGGGAAGCTGGCTGCCGGGCCGCGCCCGCAATTCGGCCTCGACCAGATTGCCGGGCAGCAGCACCGGGCGCAGGTTCCGCCCACGCCCACCCGCGACATAGGCTGCGACCAGCCCGTGGTCCTCGCTCAGCAACCGCAGGATCACGCCGGTCTCGCCGTGCGCGCGGGCAGCGCAGACTATCGCAGGGGTGCGCAGATCCATGCACGCGCTCTGGCCCGATGCGGCCCGGCGCGCAAGCTCAGCTTAGCGCGGCCTGCTTATCAATGCCGATGGCCGCAGCCTCCGGCCGGCCCATGGTCCAGTTCTTGCCCAGGCGAACAGTCGGGTTCGGCGCGCACCAGACTTCTCCGGTCGCATTGATTGCGGTCACCCAGATCAGGTTGTGCTCCTGTCCATAGTCGATCAGGCCAAGGGCATAGCCTTCGCCTTTGCCAAGCACGTGGAGCGGTATCGGGGGATTTAGCTGGGTGAACATGACAAGCCCTTAGAAAGCTTGCCCTGCAACCGTTGAAACAGCCGGGGGGTTCCGTCAGCCCTTGCTGGGCTTGGCCTTCAAGGCGGCTTCAAGCGCGGCCAGGCGTTCGGCCAGGGCCTCGTTCTCTTCGCGGGCCTTGGCGGCCATGTCCTTGACCGCGTCAAATTCCTCGCGGCTGACGAAGTCCAGCCCGCCCATCGCTTCGCGGAAGCGCTCACGCGCATTCTCGCGGGCCTCGCGGCCTGCACCGGCAACGGTTCCGGCCGCACTGTTGAGCAGCTTGGCGAGATCGGCGAACAGGGGATTCTGGCTCTGCATGGCGGCTAGATGGTCCCGTCGGCGGGCACGTTCAAGCCCTATTCGAAGGTAACCGTCGAGACTGCACCCGAAACTTCCTGCCCATCGGCATTCGGATTGGCTTCCAGGAACTGCCAGTTGAGCACGGCGGCGAACAGCACCCAGGCGAGATAGGGCACCAGCAGCATGCCTGCCAGCGGACGCACGCGCCAGAACAGCAGCAGGGTCGCGAAGACGGCAACGTCAATCGCCAGCAACAGGTACAGCGCCGCGCTGATCTGGTGTGCGCCAAAGAATAGCGGTGACCAGGCCAGATTGAGGATAAGTTGAACCACGAAAGCCGCAATTGCCGCGGACCGCCCCGGCGCGCCGCGCGCGGTGACGACCAGCGCCAGGGCAAAGCCCATCAGCACATAGAGGATCGACCAGACGATCCCGAAAGTGGCCGGCGGCGGGAACAGCGATGGTTTGACCAGCCCGGCAAACCACGGCGTGCCCGCCCCTCCGCCTGCAGTACCGCTGAAGAAACCGAGCAGGACAATCCCCGGCACCAGGAACAGCGACCAGCGGATGAAGCTGGCACGCAACTGGGCAGGCGAGGCAAGAGCCGACATGCATTCCCTCCGATTGGCACCCCCTCGATTCGAGAAGGGGCGGAGAATTCAGAGCGATATGGCCGGGTATGGCGGACTAGGCAATCGCCCTTAACCCTGTTGGCCGCGCTGCGCGGCGATCAGGAATTCGACATTGCCTTCCGGGCCAGTGATCGGGCTTTCGACGATCCCCTGAACCTGCCAACCCAATCCTTCGATCCAGGCGAGCACCTCATTGCAGACACGGGCATGGAGCGCGGGATCGCGCACCACTCCGCCCTTGCCCACTTCGCCCCGACCAACCTCGAACTGCGGCTTGATCAGGGCGACCAATTGGCAGGTCGGTGCAGCCAGATTAAGCGGCACTTCCAATACCTTGGACAGAGAAATGAAACTGGCGTCGCAAACGACCCAGGTGCAGGGCCGGTCGATCTCGGCAGGGGTGAGGATCCGCGCGCTGGTCTGTTCCAGCACGGTCACCCGCAGATCCTGGCGCAGTTTCCAGGCAAGCTGGTTGGTGCCGGAATCGACTGCGAAGACGTGGCTTGCCCCCTTTTGTAGCAGCACATCGGTAAAGCCGCCGGTCGAGCTGCCGATGTCCATTGCCGTGACGCCGGCCGGATCGAGCCCGAAGTGTTCGATTGCATGGGCCAGCTTGATCCCGCCGCGCGAAACCCACGGATGGTCGCGCCCGCGCACTTCCAGCGGGGCATCGGCGGGAAGCGTATGACCCGGCTTGGCCAGCTTGGTCTCCCCGCTGAAGACGAGGCCCGCCAGCACCAGCGCCTGCGCGCGGCTGCGGCTTTCGACAAGGCCGCGATCAACCAGCAACTGGTCAACGCGCACCTTGGGCATCTTGGCTGATCGGGGCTGGGTCATGGCTGGCAGGGCTTGTCGCTTGGCGCGCCTCATTCCATAGGGAGGCGATGAAGGCAAATGTCCTGCTGTCCGGGTCGATTGGCGCACTGCTGCTTGGTGCCTGCGCGGCCAAACCGCCACCGCCGCTGCCCGTGCCGCCCAAGGTGACCGAAAATCCCGGCCTGCCACCGCCGACAGTCACGCCCCCGCCAAGACCTGTGGGGGCTTGGCTGGACCAGACCATGGTGGCGGGTAACTGGACCTGGCAACGGGAAGGTGAACGCTCGGTCGCGCGCTTTGCCCTGCCGAACGGAGAGCTTCGGCTGATCCTCTCCTGCGATCCGGCGCGCCGGATCGTGACGCTGCGGCATGAGGGAATCGCCAGCGCCGAAGAGCCGGTGACGATCACAACCACAACGCAGCGCCGCGTCGTCACGGGGCGCACGACTGCCCAACCGCCCTACTTCACCGATGTGGAACTTGCCGCCGACGACCGGCTGCTTGATGCCATCGCGATGAGCCGCGGGCGCTTCATGGTCGAGATCCCCGCCCCGCTGGGGACCATGATCGTACCTGCCTGGCCCGAACTGAGCCGCGTGGTCGAGGATTGCCGCTGATTTTCAGACTGTGGAAAACCGGCACGGAGCAGGCCGGAAGCCCCGGATTCTGACATCGAAAAAAATCTATTCAAGTCTTGTTGTGCGGCGCGGAATGATTCACATTCCATCCCAAGGCCCATCGGGCTTCGCCGATGGCCCCGACCGCCCCGAGGGGTGGTCCTTGGCTCAACAGCGCGAAAGGAGGTGACCGATGTCTCATGGTTCAGCAGGGAGGTCGGTAACCCGCAAAACGGAGCATTATCGCTGAGGTCGATGTAAGCGATAGAGGCTTTGTGAGCGGCGCTTCCGGCCGCTGACCATGCGAAGGGCGGTTGTCGGGATACCGGCGCCGCCCTTCTCATTTTTGCCCTGCACTCTTGGCGCAAAGCGCAATTCTGCCTAGACCGGCAGACAGCAACCACTCTCGCACGATAATTACCTTTTTCTTGTCTTTGAGGTAACTTTCGTTCAGAGGCGCTGCTTCACAGTCAGAAGGACTTCGACCCGATGCTCGCCGCTACCACATTCGCCCATGTGCCCCACCCCGCCCCGACGGCGGATGCGGTACGCGCCGGGCTGGTGGCCGATCCGGGCTTCGGCAAGATTTTTTCCGATCACATGGTGACGATCGACTGGACCGAGGGCCAGGGCTGGCATTCGGCGACGCTCGGCCCGCGCCAGCCGATCGCGCTCGATCCGGCGGCTTCGGTGCTGCACTATGCCCAGGAAATCTTCGAAGGTCTGAAGGCCTATCGCCTGGCCGATGGCACCATGGCGCTGTTCCGGCCCGAAGCCAATGCGCGCCGCTTCAACGCGTCCGCAGAGCGGCTGGCCATGCCGGAGCTGCCGGAAGACCTGTTCATCGAGGCGATCCGCCAGTTGGTGGCGGTCGATGCCGACTGGTTCCCGTCGGTTGAAGGCGGCTCGCTCTACCTGCGCCCCTTCATGATCGCGACCGAGGCCTTTCTGGGCGTGCGCCCGGCCAAGGAATACAAGTTCATCGTCATCGCCAGCCCGGCCGGCAATTACTTCAAGTCGGGCGCCCCGGCGGTCTCTATCTGGGTTTCGGACTATACCCGCGCTGCGCCCGGCGGGACCGGCGCGGCCAAGTGCGGCGGCAACTACGCCGCCAGCCTGGTTCCGACTGCCGAAGCCTTTGCCAAGGGCCATGACCAGGTGCTGTTCCTCGATGCGGCCGAGCACAAGTGGATCGAGGAACTGGGCGGCATGAACCTGTTCTTCGTGATGGCCGACGGCCGGATCGTCACCCCGCCGCTGACCGGCACGATCCTCCCCGGCGTGACCCGTGACAGCCTGCTGCAGCTCGCCGCCGAGGAAGGCCTCAAGGTCTCGGAAGAACCCTACAGCCTTGACCAGTGGCAGGCCGATGCCGCCTCTGGCGCGCTGCTTGAGGCCTTTGCTTGCGGAACTGCCGCGGTGGTTACCCCCGTCGGCAAGGTGGCTGGGCGTGACCGCGAATTCACGATCGGCAGCGGCGGCCCGGGGCAACTGACGCAAAAGCTGCGCAGCCGCCTGGTTTCGATCCAGCGCGGCGAAGCACCCGATCCGCACGGCTGGGTGCTCAAGCTCTAACGCTTCACCTTCTCGATCAGGTCGATCAGCTCGCCGAACTTGGCGCGCTGGGCTTCGGCGTCGCCAGAGGCGATCGCTTCGGACACGCAGCAGGCGGCGTGGTCTTTCAGGATCTCGCTCTCGACCCGTGCCAGGGCCGACTTGATTGCCTGGACCTGGTGCAGGACATCGATGCAATAGCGCTCATCCGCAACCATCTGCGCGACGCCGCGAACCTGGCCTTCGATGCGTTTCAGCCGATTGACGATGGCTTCCGTCTGTTTTCCCATGACCCACCCTTGGAATACCCCTGGGGGGTATATAGATAGCACGGGCCGATCGTCAACCGGAGCCGTATCGTGTCGCTTTCCCGCCGTCGCTTTCTGACTGCCACCGGAGCTGGGCTAGCCCTTGCCCCCCTGCCCGCCTGGGCTCAGGGGCACGGCATGAGCCACGGCGGCCACGGCGGCAGCCACCGCATGCCAAAGGGTCCGCTGATCCCGAATGGCTTCGGTGTGCTGACCGGCAAGGAGATCGACCTGACTGTCGCCGATGGCCTGCGCGAAGTGGCGGGCCGGCGCGGGCTCGGCGTGGCAGTCAACGGCACGGTGCCGGGGCCGCTGCTGCGGTTGAAGGAAGGTGACGAGGTCACGTTGCGGGTCACCAACCGCCTGCACGAGGATACCTCGATCCACTGGCACGGGCTGCTGCTGCCGTTCCAGTTCGATGGCGTGCCCGGCGTCAGCTTTCCGGGCATCAAGCCGGGCGAGACCTTCACCTACAAGTTCCCGCTGCGCCAATCGGGCACCTATTGGTACCACAGCCACTCGGGCCTGCAGGAACAGTCGGGCCACTATGGCCCGCTGATCATCGATCCGGCCGAGCCCGATCCGATCCAGGCCGACCGCGAATTCGTGCTGCTGCTGAGCGAGTTCACCGCGATGCACCCGCACCAGATCTTTGACCGGCTGCGTACCGGCGAAGGCTATTTCAACCGCCAGAAGACCACCTGGACCGACGATTACCCGATGACCGGGGCGGAGCGGCGGATGTGGGCGCAGATGCGGATGCCGGCGACCGACATCGCCGATGTCAGCGCCCCGACCTATACCTACCTCGCCAATGGCCTTCCGGCGCAGACTGGACCGGAATTCCTGTTCCGCCGCGGTGAGCGGGTGCGGCTGCGGCTGATCAATGGATCGGCCATGACCTTCTTCAACGTCCGCATTCCGGGCCTCAAGCTGACGGTCGTGGCGGCCGATGGTCAGGCGGTAAAGCCGGTGACGGTCGAGGAACTGCAGATCGCCGTGGCCGAGACCTATGACCTGCTGGTCGAGCCGGATGGCAATGCCTTTTCGATCGTCTGCGAATCGATGGACCGATCCGGCATGGCGCTGGCGACGCTCACCACCACGCCCGGCCTGCGCGCGCCGGTGCCGCCGCTGCGCCAGCCCCCGCTGCTGACCATGGCCGATATGGGCATGAACCACGGCGATGGCGGACATGGCGGCATGGACCATTCCAAGATGGGCCACGACAACAAGCCCAGCACCAGCATGGACGGCATGCCGATGCGCGACATCAGCTTGCTGCCGCCCGATGTGAAGATCGGCCCGGGGATCGACATGGTCTCGATGGCACCAGAGGACAAGCAGGGCGATCCGGGCATCGGTCTGCGCGATGTCGGCCACCGGGTGCTGACCTACCGCGACCTTGCGGCTCTGATCCCGAACAAGGACATTCGCGAGCCGGGCCGGCTGCTTGAACTGCACCTCACCGGCAACATGGAACGCTACATGTGGTCGTTCGACGGGCGGATGTTCAACGCCGTCAGCGACGTGCCAATCCGCTTTGCCTGGAACGAACGGGTCCGGGTCAAGCTGGTCAACAACACCATGATGGCCCACCCGATCCACCTGCACGGGATGTTCTTCGAGCTGGTCAACGGCCAGTCGCCGGCAAATCAGCCGCGCAAGAACGTGGTCACCGTCCAGCCGGGCGCGAGCGCGCAGTTTGACCTGACCGCTAACGAGTCGGGCGACTGGGCCTTCCACTGCCACCTGCTCTATCACATGCACGGCGGGATGATGCAGATCGTGACCGTCATGGGTCCGGAGGGCGCGAAGTGAGCCGGCTTGCCTTCCTGACCGCGCTGGCCGCGCTGCCGCTGGCTACGCCTGCCCTGGCGCAGAGCCATGAAGGCCACGATCCGCACGCAGGCGACCAGATGCCGCAGCCCGTTGGGGACCCACAGCCCGAGCCGGTCGATCCCTCGCCCGGCCCGACCATGGAACTGCCGCCGCCCGAAGAGGCCGGTTCCGGTCCGCCGCGCGCCGCCGATGCGATCTGGGGGGCCGAGGCCATGGCGCCATCGCGTGCCGCCTTGAAGCGGGAGCATGGCAGCACCGTTACCACCTGGCTTCAGGCCGACCGGTTCGAATATCAGGCGCGGCAAGGCCACGATGGCCTGTTGTGGGATGTTCAGGGCTACTACGGTAACCCCACCAGCAAGCTCTGGCTGAAAAGCGAGGGCGAAGCCGCGCTGGGCGAAGGCGTTGAGGACGCCGAGGTTCAGGCCCTGTGGTCCAAGGCCGTTGCGCCGTACTGGGATCTGCAAGTCGGCGTCCGGCAGGATCTGGCGGGTGAGACCGATACCCATCCGCGGTCGGGATCCAGGGCCTGGCGCCCTACCTGTTCGAGATCGATGCCGCGCTGTTCCTCTCGCAGCGCGGGGACCTGACCGCCCGGATCGAGGCGGAAGTGGACCAACGGATTACGCAGAAGCTGATCCTGCAGCCGCGGGTCGAAGTCAGTCTGGCCGCGCAGGACAATCCGGCCCGCAAGCAGGGTGCCGGGATCGACAAGATCGAGGCCGGCCTGCGGCTGCGCTATGAGATCGTGCCTGAATTCGCCCCCTACATCGGGATCGAGCAGGGCTGGAAACTGGGCGACAGCGCCCGTTTTGCCCGCCTGGCGGGTGAGGACCCGAGCGTGACCAGCGTGGTCATCGGTGTCCGGTTCTGGTTTTGATGAGGAGTATCCAAATGTCGTTTCGCCTCCCCACCCTGCTTGCCGCTGCCGCGCTGACCCTGTCAGCCCCAGCGCTCGCTCACGTCAAGATCGCCAGCGCCAGCCCGGCCGAAGGCAGCACGGCCGCTGCCCCCAAGACGGTGGTGCTGAACTTCTCCGACACGCTGCTCCCCGCCAAGACCGGGGTCGAACTGGTGATGACCGCCATGCCCGGCCATGCCAACCACGGGATTATGCCGATCAAGAACTTCGTCCCAGTCTGGTCGAACGGCAACAAGACGCTGACGCTCAACCTGCGCCAGCCGCTGCGCACCGGCACCTATGAGGCGCGGTGGCAGTCGACTGGCGCCGATGGTCACAAGATGGCCGGCAAGCTCACCTTCAAGGTCAAGTAGCAGCCAAGATCACTTAACCGGGCGGCCGCAGAGCACTTCGGCAATCTGCACGGCGTTGAGTGCAGCACCCTTGCGCAGGTTGTCGCCCACCACGAACAGCGCGAGGCCGTGTTCGACCGAGCGATCGGGGCGGACACGGCCGACCAGCACCGGATCGATGCCAGTGGCAGCAAGCGAATCCGGGGCGGCGGTCACCATTACGCCGGGTGCCGCTTCAAGCAGTTCCAGCGCGCGGGCGGCCGAGATCGGGCGCTCGAACTCGGCGTTGACCGAGATGCCGTGGCCGGTGAAGACCGGCACGCGCACGCAGGTGCCGGAAACCGGCAGACCCGGAATGTCGAGGATCTTGCGGCTCTCGTCGCGCAGCTTGAGCTCTTCCTCGGTATAGTCATCCTCACCCAGCACGTAGTTGAGCGGCGCGATGTTGTGCGCGATCGGCGCGGCCCACTTTTCGGCCGCCGGCAGGAAATCGGCCTGGCCATTGCGGGCCAGTTCGGCCGCGCGATCACCGACATGGGCGAGCTGCTTGGCAAGGATTTCGATCCCGGCCACGCCCGCGCCCGAAACCGCCTGATAGGTCGAGGCAACAAGGCGCTTCAGACCAGCCTCGTCGTGCAGCGGCTTCAGCACCGGCATGACGGCCATGGTGGTGCAATTGGGGTTGGCAACGATACCCTTGGGCATGTTGGCGAGGGCATCGGGGTTCACTTCGGCAACCACCAGCGGCACATCCGGATCGCTGCGCCAGGCAGAGCTGTTGTCGATCACGACTGCGCCCGCGGCGGCCACCTTTGGCGCCAGGGCCTTCGAGGTCGATCCGCCGGCGGAGAAGAACACCACGTCCAGGCCCGCATAGTCTGCGGTCTCGGCATCCTCGACGATCACGGGCTGGCCGTTGAAATCAACCTGCTTGCCGGCCGAGCGGGCTGAAGCGAACAGCCGCAGCGTGCCGACCGGGAAGTTCCGCTCGGCGAGCAGCTCGCGCATCATCGAGCCGACCAGGCCGGTCGCGCCGACCACGCCGACGTTCAGTTGCTGGCTATCGGAAAATCTCTGCACCATCATCACATCTCCAGTCTTTGCGGGAGCTGCGGGGTTCTGGCGCTTGCTGATGAAGAGCCCCGCATCTCGCGCGGGGCTTGGTTCGTTGGGGTTACGCCGTTGTCCAGCGCGCACCACGAACCGCCCCGCTGCCGCGAGTCGGTTTAATGGTAATCGGCTTGGTAGTGGCCATCAGCATGGTGGCGCCCCTAGCCTTGCTGCACTGCAATGTAAACGGGCTATGTGAAGCTCAGGCTTCGGCAGCCGGAACGGCAGCCAGCATCCGCATGCGCACCGCGGTAACCTGTTCGAGCAGGTTGTGGACCATGTTGAGGTCACCCTGGCTGAGGCTGGGCGCCTGGCTGAAAATCTCCACCGCCGGCTCAAGCAGGTCGATCAGATCGGTCAGCTCGGCAGCGATAGCATCGCGCAGTTCGCCGCGAGCCAGTTCGGCCGCGATCGGGAAGAACTGCTGTTCGGGCCGTTTCACGATGGTCGGAACGCCGGCAATCTGGCCCAGCTCGGCGGTCAGGCCGTCCAGCATCCGCCACTTGCGCGGAATCTCGAGCGACATGTCGCGCAGCGCCGAAGCATCGGCAGCAACCAGTTCGGGCGGCTCCACCGGAGCGGGGCGCGACGAGCGGAAGAAGTTGAATGCGAGCGAAGCCATACCGCAAGGTTTAGGTGATCTTGCTTAACGGAAAGTAAAAGCAGCGCGAAGATTGGCAGCGCCCACTTGCGCTTGCGCAGCTGCGCCGCCACCTTCCGGTAGCAGATTGAAACGAAAGGTGCCCCGCGATGGCCGATGCCGAATATACCCCGCCCAAAGTCTGGACCTGGGACAAGGAAAGCGGCGGCAGGTTCGCCAAGATCAACCGGCCGATCTCGGGCGCGACCCATGAGAAGGAGCTGCCGGTCGGCGAGCATCCGTTCCAGCTCTATTCGCTCGGCACGCCGAATGGCCAGAAGGTCACGATCCTGTTCGAGGAGCTACTCGAAGCCGGCCACAGCGGCGCCGAATACGATGCCTGGTTGATCAACATTGGCGAAGGTGACCAGTTCGGATCAGGCTTTGTCGCGATCAATCCCAATTCCAAGATCCCCGCCCTGCTTGACCGCTCTGGCCCCGAACCGATCCGCCTGTTCGAAAGCGGCGCGATGATGCTGCACCTGGCCGAGAAGTTCGGCGCCTTCATCCCGACTGACGCCAAGGGCCGCGCCGAATGCCTGTCCTGGCTGATGTGGCAGATGGGCAGCGCGCCCTTCATCGGCGGTGGCTTCGGGCACTTCTATGCCTATGCCCCGATCAAGATCGAATATGCGATCGATCGCTACTCCATGGAAACCAAGCGGCTGTTCGATGTCGCCGACAAGCGCCTGGGCGAGGCCCGGTTCCTGGCGGGAGACGAGTACACGATTGCCGACATGGCGGTTTATGCCTGGTTCGGCCTGCTCTATCGCGGCTTTGCCTATAACGATGCCGCCAACTTCCTGTCGCTTCACGAGTACACCAACGTCGGCCGCTGGGTTGAGGAGATCCTGGCCCGCCCGGCGGTGAAGCGCGGGCAGAAGGTCAATGTCGCTACGGGTCTGATCGAGCGCCACTCGGCCGCCGATTTCGACAAGCTGGCCGAG
>DKII01000009.1 GCA_002454125.1 Novosphingobium sp. UBA6722 | reverse complement strand
CCGGGTCTAACCCGCCCCCGATGCATTCGCCCCCTCCCCCCACCCGCTCTGGCGGCCTGCCGCTTGCCTTGGGGGCGCATCTGATCTGGGGCCTGCTGCCGCTCTACCTGTGGCTGGTTTCGCATATCCCGGCCTTCGAGTTCGTCGGCTGGCGCGTTATTTCCTCGCTGCCGCTGTGTTTGGCGATCCTGGCCTGGCGGGGGCAGCTGGGCGAAGTAAGGGCCGCCCTGGCCGCGCCGAAGACCCGCTGGATGCTCTTGGCCTCCTCCGTGCTGATCGGCACCAACTGGCTGGTCTATGTCGCGGCGATCCAGGCCGGCGAGGTCTATGCCGCCAGTATCGGCTATTACGTCACACCCTTGCTCAGCGTTGCCGCCGGAACCCTGTTCCTGAACGAAAAGCTGACCCGGCGGCAATGGCTGGCCGTCGCCATCTCAACCCTGGGCGTGCTGCTGATGGCCTGGGAAGCGCTCGCCTCGCTGGGGATCAGCCTCGTGCTGGCGCTGTCCTGGACGGCCTATGGCTTTGTCCGCAAGCTGACGCCGGTGGGGGCGCTGACCGGGCTGACGGTGGAGGTGATCGTACTGCTGCTGCCTGCCCTCGCCATCGCCGGCTGGTTTGCCCAGGGCCCTGCGGGCAGCGCGATCCTGTGGAGCTGGAAGGATGCCGGACTGATCGTGTTGTCGGGCGTCGTCACCGCCGCGCCGCTGGTGCTATTCGCCATGGCAGCGCAGCGGCTGACCTATTCGGCCATGGGGATGATCCAGTTCCTCTCGCCCTCGATGGTCTTCCTGGTCGGGCTGTTCTTCTTCGGCAAACCGCTGGGCACGGCCCAGCTCGCCAGCTTCGCGCTGATCTGGGCCGCCATCGCGCTGTTTATCGTCGATCTGCTGGCGCGGAGCCGGAAAGCCTAACCCAGGTAGCGCCAGGCCAGCGTCTCACCGGCATGGAACGGCACGATTGGGGTGCCATTGGCATCGATCAGTTCGGGGACCTGGGTGCCGCTGCGCTCCAGCGTGACCGTGCCTTCGTTGAGCGGCCGGCCATAGAAGCGCGGCCCGTGTTCGCTGGCGAAGCCTTCAAACTTGTCGATCGCGCCTTCTTCCTCGAACACCGCCAGATAGCTTTCCAGCGCATAGGGCGCGTTGAAGATACCGGCGCAGCCGCAGGCCGCTTCCTTGGCACCGACCGCGTGCGGGGCACTGTCCGTACCGAGGAAGAACTTGGCACTGCCCGAAGTCGCCGCCTTGCGCAGGGCGAGCCGGTGCACTTCGCGCTTGGCGACCGGCAGGCAGTACATGTGCGGGCGGATCCCGCCGGTGAACATGGCGTTGCGGTTGATGTGCAGGTGCTGCGGCGTGATCGTCGCGGCCACATTCGGCCCCGCGCTTTCAACGAAGGCAACGGCATCGGCGGTGGTGATATGTTCGAACACCACCTTCAGCCCCGGCAGGTCGCGAACCAGGCCCGACAGGGTCCGTTCGATGAAGACGGCCTCGCGGTCGAAGATGTCGACATGGGCATCGGTCACTTCGCCGTGGATCAGCAGCGGCATCCCGATCGCCTCCATCCGCTCCAGCACCGGGCGAATATTGGCGACATCGGTCACCCCGTGGGCCGATCCAGTGGTGGCGTGCGCAGGATAGAGCTTGGCCGCGGTGAACACGCCTTCGGCAAAGCCGCGCGCCACTTCGTCCGCCGCGATGGTGTCGGTCAGATAAGCCGTCATCAGCGGGGTAAAGCCCGGGCCGGCTGCCGCAACGATCCGATTGCGATAGGCCGCCGCAGCTTCAACCGTGGTCACCGGCGGCGAGAGGTTGGGCATCACGATCGCCCGGGCAAACTGGTGCGCGGTGTGCTTGGCGACGCCTTCCAGCACCGCGCCATCGCGCAGGTGAACGTGCCAATCGTCGGGGCGGCGGATCGTCAGGCGATTCGGGGCGTCGGTCATCCCTTTCCCTTAGGCAAGCGTCGCCCTATCTGTCACGCATGACTGCAACACTCCTCACCGACCGCGCCGTGATCCGCCTTAGCGCCACCGAACCCGGTGAGGATCTGGGCGGGTTCGTGAATGGTCTGGTGACCAATGACGTCTCGGGCGCCCTGCCAGTCTGGGCCGCGCTGCTGACCCCGCAGGGCAAGGTGCTGTTCGATTTCGTGGTCTGGGCCGATGACGGTGACCTCTTGATCGACTGCCAGGCCGATCAGGCTGAAGCGCTGGCCAAGCGGCTGTCGATTTACCGTCTGCGCCGCAAGATCGGCATCGTTGTCGATCCTGAGCTGGGCGTGCACTGGCAGCCGGGCGACGGCACATCGCCTGACCCGCGCCTGCCGGACCTGGGCCAACGCTGGCTTGGCGCGCGCGATGGTGAGGATGTCTCGGCCCAATGGCGCGGGCATCGCTTGTCGCTGGGCGTGACCGAGGGCCACGCCGAACTGGCCGATCTGCTCTGGCTCGAATGCAACGCCGCCGAACTGAACGGCGTGTCCTTCACCAAGGGCTGCTACGTCGGCCAGGAAAATACCGCCCGGATGAACTGGCGGCAGAAGGTCAATCGCCGGCTGGTAGTGGTGCCGCTGGCCGAAAGCGATCCGGCGCGGCAGCGCGCGGCCTATCCTGAGCTGGGCCTGGCGGTCGATCACCGCCGGGTTGAGGATATTCCGGCCGAGCGCCTGCCCGACTGGCTTCAGCTGGAAGGCTGACCCGGCACCACGATCCCGGCGGCGATGGCGCCGTCAATCAGCATCTTCTCGGCAATGTCGCGCGCGGCGGTGCGCTTGAGGCCCAGCGAATCGGCCAGCGGCCCGCCCATCAAGGCATCGCCTAGCGCCATCAGGCACAGCGCATGGGTGACATCGTGCATCTTGCCGCCCTCGTGCTCGCCCAGATCATCGACCAGCTCGTGAATCACTGCCAGCAAGGGATCGAGCGCGTCCTCGTTGCCGTTCATCAGCATCCAGGTGGCGAGCGCGCCGCCGCCTTCCTTGTCGAAGGCATCGAAGGTCAGGTCGACCACCTCGCGCGGGCTGCCCTCGCCCTTGCGGCTGGCAAGGACGGCTTCCTCGATCGTCGCGCAGATCGTGATCGCCAGGTGTTCGGCCAGCGCTTTCTGCAGTCCGGCGGCCGAGCCGAAGTGGTGCAGCAGGTTGGCATGGGTCCGGCCGATTCGCGCCGCCACGGCCTTCAGCGTTACGGCCTGCGGGCCAAGCTCGATCAACAGGGCGCGCGCGGCTTCCAGCGCCACGGTGCGGCTTTCTTCCTGGCTCAGGCGTTTCCTTATTGACATGAGTGTCAGTTAATCCTAATTAGGCGCCATGAACGCCCCCACCAAGTTCCCCCTCGACGTAGAACCCGCCGCCACGATGAGCAAGGCCGGTCCTACCCCCGCAGACCTCACCATCACGGTGCGCGACCAGCGCTTTGGCCGGCAGAACAAGCCGGGCCGCTGGTGGCTGAACAACGATCCGATCGCCACGGGTTGGCACAATGCCCTGTCGGCCACCTTCCCGCGCGGTGAAGCCTTCTTCATCGAAGCCGTGAAGGCCCACCGCGAAGGCGCCGGCCCCAAGCTGGAGGCTGAGATCCGCGCTTTCGTGAAGCAGGAAATCAATCACACCCGCGAACACATCGCCTTCAACCGCGCCGCGGTCGATGCCGGGTATGACCTTGATGCGATCGATCAGCGCGTTGCCGCGAACCTCGAACTGACCAAGGACCGTCCGGCGATCCTAAACCTCGCCGTCACCATGGCGCTGGAACACTATACCGCGATGATGGCGCAGGAGTTCCTGGCCAACCCGCAGCACTTCGCCGGGGCCGAGCCCGAAACCGCCGCGATGTGGCGCTGGCACGCGATCGAAGAGATCGAGCACAAGGGCGTCGCCTATGACACCTGGCTCCATGCCACGAAGGACTGGACCCGTTACAAGCGTTGGAAGGTGAAGAGCCTGATGATGCTGATCGTCACCACCAACTTCATCCGCAACCGCTGGCAGGATACGCTGGAACTGCTCAAGCAGGATGGGCTGAGCGGCTGGAAGGTCAAGGCCAAGCTGGCCTGGTACCTGGTCGGCACACCCGGCGTGCTGCGCCGGATCTTCCCGGCCTGGCTCAGCTACTTCCTGCCGGGCTTCCACCCCTGGAACCACGACGACCGCGCGCTGATCGGCAAGCACGACAGCGAGTTCAAGGACGCCGTGCTGGCCTGATCGTTCGATCTCAAGCGAAGGAACCTCCCCAAGCCCGGCTTGGGGAGGTTTTTCTTATGCCGCCCGCATGAGCGACGGATCATCGTCACAGCGGCATGGCTCCGACAGGTCGAGCTCATGCTCGATCGAGGCAACTTCCGCCCCCCGCGCCAGGCTGAAACGCTGGCGGATCTGGCCGGTCGGCCGAAAGCCGACCTTGCGCAGCACCCGGCCCGAAGCCGGATTGTCGATGAAGTGGCCGGCGACCAGGCGCTTGTGGCCCAGCACTCGCGCAACGCTGAGCACCGCACGGGCTGCCTCGCTGGCATAGCCCTTGCCCCAATGCTCACGGCCCAGCCAATAGCCCAGCTCAACCGCGTCGCCATCCTGGGCCAGACCCACGCAGCCGATCAGCCGCGCCGGCTCGGCGCTGGTCGGCAGGGTGATGAAGAAGTGCGGCAGACGCTGGTCCTGCGGCTGGCTGGCAAACCAGCGGGCATCATCAGCCGTATAGGGCCAAGGCGCCTTGGCGAGGTTCTTCACCACCGCCTCATCCGCCACACGGGCGTGCAGTTCTTCCCAGTCCTCCGGCCAGCCAGGCCGCAGGAACAGCCGTTCGCTGCGCATGAACATACCTACTCTCCACTCGTCCGGCCCCGCTGCAATGGCCCTAGAGCCACTCGATGACGGAGCGATTACATTTGCGCCCGGGTGTTTTCCCGGTTCGCTGGGCAGAGGGAGAAATGAAAAGAGGGAGACGGGCGGGCCCCTCTCCCTCATTCGGCCGAAGACTGGCTTCGGCGGGGCTGCCCGTCAGGACAGCCCGTGATCGACTGTCCGGTTATTCGGCGGCAATCGCCATGTCGACCGACACGTACTTGCGACCAAGCTTGCCATCGTGGAAGCGGACGCGGCCTTCGGTCAGCGCGAACAGGGTGTGATCCTTGCCCATGCCAACGTTGGCGCCTGGGTACACGCGGGTACCGCGCTGGCGGATGATGATGTTGCCGCCGATCACTTCCTGACCGCCGAACTTCTTCACGCCAAGGCGACGGCCGGCCGAATCACGACCGTTACGCGACGAACCGCCTGCTTTCTTGTGTGCCATCTCGAACTACTCCGGATTCTTATTCAGCGGCCGCTTCGGCCTTGGGGGCGGCCTTCTTGGCAGCCTTCTTAGCCGGGGCTTCGCCACCGACCGACACGATGCGCAGCAGGGTCATCTGCTGGCGGTGGCCGTTCTTGCGGCGATAGTTGTGCCGGCGACGCTTCTTGAAAACGATCACCTTTTCGCTCTTCGCCTGGGCGATGATCTCGGCCGAAACGACGACGCCCTTGGCATCCTTCACTTCGCCGCCGTCACCAGCCAGCAGGACATCACCAAGCGTGATGGTTTCACCGGCTTCACCAGCCAGCTTCTCAACCGCGATCTTGTCTCCGGCGGCAACCCGGTATTGCTTGCCGCCAGTGCGCACTACAGCGAACATGTGACCTATTCCGTATATAAAGCATAGCAACCGCCCCGCGGGTGCGGGGGGCCACAAGAAGGTGCGCCACTAGTGCAAGGTCCCCGCGCTGTCAACCAACCGGGCCAAGGATTCTTGGCCGCTGGCGCAGATTGCCGGGCGTGCTATGGCACGGGCGATGAATCGCTTGCCCGCCAGCCTGACCCTTGCATTCCTGCTGAGTGCCTGCGCTTCGACGCCGGGTGAATACCCCTCGCTGGCGCGCCGGCCGATCGAACGGGTGACGGGAACATTCACTCCGCCGCCACCGCCGCCCGCCCCGGCTCCGGTCGATCCGGCCGTCGCCCGGCAGATCGATTCGCTGCTGGACCGCGTCCGCGCGGCCGACGCCAAGTTTCAGGCCCGCGAAGGGCGGGTCCGCCAAATCGTCGGCGCGGCAGCCGGAGCCGCCAAGGCAAGTGAAGCCTGGTCAGTGGCCATGGTCGCGCTCGCTGAACTCGATACGGCGCGGAGCGAAGGCATGGTGGCGCTGGCCGACATCGACGCGATCTACGGGGCCAGCCGAATCGAAGGCGAACCGGCCAGCGAGGCCAAGGCCGCACGCGAGACTGCGAATGCCATCGTTGCCGCCCAGGACAAGGTCATCGCCGCGCTACAGCTGAGCCTGGCGCC
Organism: Novosphingobium sp. UBA6722; assembly: GCA_002454125.1. GTDB lineage: Bacteria > Pseudomonadota > Alphaproteobacteria > Sphingomonadales > Sphingomonadaceae > Novosphingobium. Next base: position 9,579 of record DKII01000009.1, on the reverse strand, counting down.
CTAACCCCAGCGGCGCAGGTCTGCGTGATCCTGATCGCGCGGTTCGATCCAGCTCCAGACCCCGCCGCGCAGCTCGCGCTTCCAGAACCACGAATCGCTCTTGAGGTGGTCCATCGCGAAGTCGACCGCGTCGATCGCCGCGCGGCGATGCTCGGCTGCGGCGGAAACGCAGACGATCGGCTCACCGGGGTACATCTTGCCGACGCGGTGGAGCATCAGCATCCCCATCAGGCCGAATCGGCTCGATGCCGTCTCGGCCAGCGCCTGCATCCCCGGCAGGGTCAGCGGTTCGTAGTGCGAGAGCTCCAGCGCTTCGACACCGCCACCGCCGCGCACTTCGCCCACAAAGGTGCAAACCCCGCCCAGGCCGGGATGGGCATTGGTAAAGGGACCGACGAAGGCGCCGGGATTGAACGGCTGGGCCAGCAAGCGCACGTCGAGCATGGCTCAGCCCCCGCTGACCGGCGGCAGGAATGCAATCTCGTCACCCGCCGCGACCATGATGCTGCCCGGATTGATCAGCAGCTCGCCATTGCGGGCGATTCGGACCTTCTCGTCGAGCAATGCGACAGCCAATTCGACCGGGAGGTCGGCCAGGATCGCTTCGAGCGTCCCGGGCGCAACCTCGCGCTCCGCTGCGCCGGCCAGGTCAGCCAGCCGCCCCAGGAACACCAGCTTTGCCATGCTCAGCCGCCCGTCATCGACATGTGGCGCGGCAGCGCCGGGGCCTGGCCATGCGCGTCGATCCGGAAGTCGTGGCGCAGCGGCTTGATCTTCATCGCCACGTCGAGCGCCTCGGCCAGCGCCGCATCGGGATCATCCGAACGCAGCGCGGCGCGCAGGTCGACCCGCTCACCCCCGCCAAGGCACGGATAGAGCTGACCGGTCGCCGTTACCCGCACGCGGTTGCAACCTTCACAGAAGTTATTGGTCAGCGGCGTGATCAGGCCGATCCGCCCGCCCGTTTCCGCGATATCGAAATAGCGGGCTGGACCGCCAGTGCGGTGCTCGCTGGGCGTCAGGGTCCAGCGCTGCTCCAGCGCGGCGCGCACGTCGCCAAGCGAGAGGTGCTGGTCAAACCGGTCTTCCTCAACCTCGCCCAGCGGCATGACCTCGATCAGAGTCAGCTCCAGCCCGCGCGCGTGGGCCCATTCGATCAGGGCCGGGATTTCATCTTCGTTGGTGCCTTTCAGCGCCACGGTGTTGAGCTTGACCTTCAGCCCGGCCGCCTGTGCCGCCGCGATGCCTTCGAGCACTTGCGGCAGGCTGTCGCGCCGGGCGAGCCGGGCAAAGCCCTGCCGGTCCAAGGTGTCGAGCGAGACGTTCACGCGGCGCATGCCAGCGGCGAACAGGGGTTCGGCGAATTCGGCCAGCCGCGTGCCGTTTGTGGTCAGGGTCAGCTCGTCAAGCCCGTCCCCCAGCTTGCGCCCAATCGCCTGGACCAGCTCGATCATGTCACGCCGGACCAGCGGTTCACCGCCGGTCAGCCGCAGCTTGGTGATGCCGCGCGCGATGAAACCAAGCGCCAGCTTGTGCAGCTCTTCCAGGCTCAGCACGTCCTTGCGCGGCAGGAAGGTCTGCCGTTCGGGCATGCAATAGGCGCAGCGCAGGTCGCAGCGGTCCGTCACCGAGAGGCGCAGGTAGGAGATCCGGCGCTGGAACTGATCAATCAGGGTCATGGGCGTGATGCTATCACCGCCCCGGCCCCGGCGTCATCTAGCGAAATCAACTGGCCGGTCAGGCCGGGTGCGCGGGCGAGATATTCGGCTGCTGCGGCAACCGAGGCCTCGCTTCCGCCCGCCACGGCGTTGACCCGCAGCGGCGCCTTGGCCCACGCCAGCATCTGCACGGCTGCCAACCGCCAGCCGCGATGGGTATGATCGGCAGCCGGGAATACCAGCAGCAGGTCTGTGGTGGCCGCGCGGATTGCGGCAACCTGTTCGCCGTGAAACGCGGCCGCAGCCTCCAGCGGATCGTCCGGCAGGCCTGCGATCCGCATCAGTTCCATCAGCGCCGCTCACGCGTCAGGGTGATGCCGATCTTCTCGCCCGCCTCGCTGATCGCCAGCTTGACGATCTTGACGGTGACCGCCTCGACCCGCTCATCCTGCACGAACAGCGTATCGCAGACATGATCAGCCACGGCCTCGATCAGGGTGAAGTGTACGCCCTTGGGCAGCGCCTCGGAGGCCGCGAACTTGAGGTCCATATAGTTCTTGCTGGCCGAAAGCGGCGTTTCGGGCGCGTAGCGGTCTGCCACCTTCATCCGCACCTGGATGGTGAAGCGCAGCGGCTGCGGGCGACCGGTCTCCTCCGAGTAGATCCCGGTCAGGACATCGTGCTCGAAATCGGCAACTTCCAGGATCAGCGAATCGGCCATGGGCGCGCCTTAGCCGTTATTCGACCAGCGCGCGAAGATCGCGGTGGGGAGCAGCCGGCCATCATCGCCCGTCTCGCGCACGGCCAGGTCCCCATGCTCGATCTTGCCCGGAAGTTCGGCAAAGACTTCATCCAGCAGGCCGGCCAGCGCCAGGCTGCTCATCCGCACGGCATAGACCGTCAGGAACAGGAAGCGACTGTCGGCATCGAGCAGCCGGGCGCAATCGCCGACCAGCGGGGCGAGGTGCTCTTCAAGCCGCCAGACTTCGCCCTCAGGCCCGCGCCCGAACTTGGGCGGATCGAGGATGATCCCCTCATAGCGCTTGCCCCGGCGCACTTCGCGCGCGGTGAACTTGGCGGCATCGTCGACGATCCAGCGGATTGGCCGCTCGGCCAGGCCCGACAGCGCGGCATTCTCGCGCGCCTGGGCGACCGACTTCTTGCTGGCATCAACGTGGGTGACCGGCCCGTACTGTGAAAGCGACAGCGTACCGACCCCGGTATAGCCGAACAGGTTCATCGTCTGCGCATCGGTCCGCCCGGCCAGCTGCGCGCCCATCCAGTCCCACACCGGGGCCATATCGGGGAAGAAGCCGAGGTGGCGAAAGGGCGTGCACTGCGCGGTGAACTTTACTTCCCCGCGCGCCAGCGGCCAGCCTTCACGCGGGACCGGATTGGCATAGGACCAGCGGCCGCCGCCATCCTCATCCGATGCGGGCACGAATTCACCGTCCGAGGCCCAGCGCTCCAGCCGGGGACGCCACAGCGCCTGCGGTTCGGGCCGGATGAAGCGATAGGGGCCATAGCTTTCGAGCTTACGGCCATGGCCGCTGTCGAGCAGGCCATAGTCCGGCCAGCCCTCGCCAGCCATCACGACCGGCGCTTCGATCAGTTCAGCCACGCGGCACCGTATGGGCGGCGATATAGTCGGCGATCGCCGCATAGTCGCCCGACAGTTCGACCAGCCGCTCTTCGCGCTCGAACAGGTCGCCGATCCGCGCCGGCAGCGCCGGGCGATGGCCGGTCGCACGTTCGACTGCGTCGCGGAACTTGGCCGGGTGCGCCGTCGCCAGAGTTACGACCGGCACGGTAGGATCGATCCCGGCTTGCTGGGCGGCGTGGAGGCCGATTGCAGTATGCGGATCAAGCAGCTCGCCCGCAGCGTCCCAGGCCCAGCGCAGCGCGCGGGCCATGTCATCGGCGTCGGCGCGGGCGCTGGAGAACAGCGCGGCGGCGCCTTCACGCTGGGCGTTGGTCAGCTGCATCGCCTTGGTGGCTTCGAACCCGGCCATCTGCACGGCCAGCGCCAGGCCATCGCGCCCGCCCAGATCGAACAGCAGGCGCTCGAAGTTCGACGAGACCTGGATGTCCATCGAGGGTGCGGCAGTCGGGGTGACCGTCCCTTGCGAATAGTCGCCCGTGGTCAGCGCGCGGTGGAGAATGTCGTTGACGTTGGTCGCGACGATCAGCCGCTCGATCGGCAGGCCCATCTGCGCTGCGACATAACCGGCAAAGACATCGCCGAAATTGCCGGTCGGGACCGAAAAGGCGACCTTGCGGTGCGGCGCGCCAAGCTGGAGCCCGGCGGCGAAGTAATAGACCACCTGGGCCATCAGCCGCGCCCAGTTGATCGAATTGACTGCGCCGATCGCAAAACGATCGGTCATGGCCGCATCGTTGAACATCCGCTTCACCATCGCCTGGGCATCATCAAACGTGCCCTCGATCGCGATGTTGTGGACGTTGGGGGCCAGCACCGTGGTCATCTGCCGGCGCTGAACTTCGCTGACCCGGCCCTTGGGGTGGAGCATGAAGATCTCGACCCGGGCGCGACCCGCTACGGCATCGATCGCGGCTGAGCCGGTATCGCCCGAGGTTGCCCCGACAATGGTCAGCGGATCGCCGCCGCGGCTGAGGAATTCCTCGAACAGCAGGCCCAGCAGCTGCAGCGCCACGTCCTTGAAAGCCAGGGTCGGCCCATGGAACAGCTCGAGCAGCCAGTGCTGCTCATCAAGCTGCTTCAGCGGGGTCACCGCCTTGTGCGCGAAGCGGCCATAGGCCTGGGTGGTCAGTTCCAGCAGCCGCTCCGGCGTCAGGCTGTCCCCCACGAAGGGCTGCATCACCCGCGCGGCGAGCTCGGCATAGGGCAGGCCGGCCATGGCCGCGATATCATCCGCGCTGAAGCGGGGCCATTCGCGGGGCACGTACAGCCCGCCATCATTGGCGAGGCCAGCCAGCGTCGCTCCGGCGAAGTCCAGCGCGGGGGCGCTGCCACGGGTCGAAATGTAGTCCATCAAGCGGGGCCGTTAGCCCTCGTCGCCCCGCGCGGCAAGGCGCTTGCGCAAGGCAAGGACATAGATGACCAGCGCCACCCCGGCGAACAGGAACCACTGGATCGCATAGGACCAGTGGTTGTTGGGAATGGTCTTGGGATCGGGCAGCGCGCTGGCAGCCAGGCCAGCTAGCGGCGGATCGGCGATAAGGCGGACCGATTTGCCTGCCCCGGGCGCGATCACGCCGCTTACCATGCCGCCAGTCCACTGGCGCTCGGCCAGGTCCTTCGCCCAGCCCAGCACGACTTCGGCGCGCGCGCCGCCAGGCAGGACACAGGTGACCGCATGCGCCCAGCCGACCGTACCCATGCGGTCGTAGCCGGCGAGCGGCGAATCCTTGCCTTCAACCCGGCAGTCGATGGTCGTGCGGCGGAACAGCGCCAGTTCTTCCTGCGCCGGATTGGCTGGCCAGGGCACCTCGGCGCTGATCGTCTGGGCAGCGGCATAGCGCGCCAGCATCGCTTCCTTCTGGGCGCGGCGATCGAGCTGCCAGAAGCCAAGCGCCAGCATCACGCCGACAGCGGCAAGGACGAACACGGTCGGGATGATCGGCAGGCGGCGCATCATGGCTGGCGCAGGTCGCTGCTGGTCGCCTCGATCGCCTTGCGCCGGTATTCGGCCACCAGCAGGGCCGCCTTGCTGACGCGCAGGCCCAACAGCGTCAGGCCCGCCACCAGCGGCACCCACAGCACGATGTGGACCCAGAACGGCGGGTGCACGGTAAACTCCAGCCAGACCGCCAGGCCCACCACCAATGCGCCGACAATCATGGTCAGGAAAGCCGCCGGGCCATCGCCGACATTGAACTGCGCATAGTCCAGCCCGCATGACGCACAGCGCGGGGCGAAGCGCGCCGGCCCGTCAAACAGCGTGCGGCTGCCGCATTCCGGGCAAAGACCGAAAAGGGCAGCCGCGGGGATGCCGGGCTGCCCTTTCGATTGTTGGCTTGTGCCGTTTTCCATCAGTGGATCGGGTGACCCCAGCCGCCCCAGACATAGATGGCGACGAACAGGAACAGCCAGACCACGTCAACGAAGTGCCAGTACCAGGCGGCAGCTTCGAAACCGAAGTGCTGCTTGGGGGTAAAGTCCCCGTTATAGGCGCGCTTCAGGCAGACGATCAGGAAGATCGTGCCGATCAGCACGTGGAAGCCGTGGAAGCCGGTCGCCATGTAGAAAGCCGAACCATAGGTGTTCTGACCAAAGGCAAACGGCGCGGCCGAGTATTCGTACGCCTGGATCGAGGTGAACAGCAGGCCGAGCAGAATGGTGGCCCACAGGCCCTTTTTCAGGCCATCGCGGTCCCCGTGGATCAGGGCATGGTGCGCCCAAGTGACGGTGGTGCCCGAGCAGAGCAGGATCAGCGTGTTGAGCAGCGGCAGATCGAACGGATCGAGCACGGCTTCGATCGCCTTGGGCGGCCACTGCCCGCCGACCACTTCGGCAATGTCGCTGGGGAACAGCGAGAAGTCGAAGAAGGCCCAGAACCAGCCGACGAAGAACATCACTTCCGACGCGATGAAGGTGATCATGCCATAACGCAGGTGCAGCTGCACGACCGGCGTGTGGTGGCCTTCATGGGCTTCGCGGACAACCTTGGTCCACCACTGGAACATGGTGAAGAGGATGCCGAAGAACCCGACCAGCAGGACATACTTGCCGGCAGCCATGTCGTGCATGGTCAGCACGCCGCCGCTGGTGGCGGTCAGCGCCGAGACCGAACCGAGCAGCGGCAGGATATCGGGCTCGAGAATGTGATAATCGTGGTTCTTGGTGCCGGCCATGTGCGTGGTTCCCAATTGATCCCCTGAAGCGCCCCGGGCAGGCCCGCGACGCATGATTTCGCCTCGCCCTTATCGCGCGGCTAGCGCCGGGTCCAGTGCCTTTACGGGCTGATTTGCCGCCTTGTGGAAAGTGTAGCTGAGCGTGATCTGCTCGATGTCCTTGGTCTCCGGATCCTGAAGGATCTTGGGATCGACGTAATAGATCACCGGCATGTTGACCGACTGCCCCGGTTGCAGCGTCTGCTCGTTGAAGCAGAAACACTGGATCTTGTGGAAATACTTGCCCGCCAGTTCCGGCTCGACATTGAACGAGGCGATCCCGGTGATCGGCTGGTCGGACAGGTTCTTGGCGGAATAGTAGGCCATCTTGCGCGAACCGATCCGCAGTTCCTGTGTGGTCTGCTCCATCGCAAACTGCCAGGGCAGCTGGCGATCGACATTGGCATCGAAGCGCACCGAGATCAGCTTGTTGGTGATCTTGACCGCCGAAGCCTCAGCCTCGGTCGAGCGCATGGTGGTGCCGCCAAAACCGGTGACCTGGCAGAAGATTCGGTACAGCGGGACCGAGGCGAAGCCCAGCGCTAGCATGGCCGCGGCACCCAGCAGGGCAAGCACACCGGTGCGGGCGTTGGCGTCCTTGGGAAGAGTCAGGACGGCCATGGCGCTAACCCCCGATCCGCGCGATGCTGATGAAGTAGAACAGTACCACCATCGCGCCGAGCAGGCCGCCCAGCATCAGGTTGCGCTGCTTGATGATCCGCTTGCGTTCGGCTTCGGGGTCTTCGGGAAACTGGGGCATCTGCTTCATCCCATGATCCAACGGTCCGCCACCAGGGCAGCGAACAGGGCGAAAAGGTAGAACACGGAAAAGCGGAACAACCGCTTCTCAGGTCCCATGTCGGCTTCCCCCACCCCTTGGCGAAACACGGCCACGCGCAGCGCCAGCAACAGAAAGATCGTCGAAAGGATCAGCGCCGAAGCGCCATAGACCACGCCAGCCCCGCCCGGAATCCAGAACGGCAGCATGGCCAGCGGCAGCAGCAGCACCGAATAGACCAGGATCTGGCGCCGGGTCGAATGGCGGCCAGCCACCACCGGCATCATCGGAATTCCCGCCTTCGCGTAGTCAATCTCGACAAACAGCGCGAGCGCCCAGAAATGCGGCGGGGTCCAGAAGAAGATGATCGCGAAAAGCAGGATCGGCATGAGCGTGACATCGCCCGTGGCGGCGACCCAGCCGATCATCGGCGGGAACGCCCCTGCCCCGCCGCCAATCACGATGTTCTGCGGCGTGCGCGGCTTGAGCCACATCGTATAGATCACGGCATAGTAGAAGATCGAGAAGGCGAGGATCGCGGCGGCCAGATAGCCAACGCCAACCGCCATCATCAGCACCGAAAAGAACGACAGCACCAGCCCGAAATCGCGCGCCGATTCGCGCGGCATCCGCCCGGCCGGCAGGGGCCGCGAGGCGGTCCGCTTCATCTGCGCGTCCAGATCCGCTTCCCACCACATGTTGAGCGCGGCCGAACCGCCCGCACCCACGGCAATGCAGAGAATGGCGGTAAAGCCCAGCACCGGGTTTACCGGGACAGGAGCCGCGAGCAATCCGCACAGCCCGGTGAAGATCACCAGCGTCATCACGCGCGGCTTGGTCAGCGCGAAAAAGTCGCGCCAGTCGGTCGGTAGCGCCGGGGCGGTTGGGGTTGCAGCGGTCATGGTTGGGTGGGCCTATAGTCGCGCCTTAGAGTCGCTTCAACCAATCGATGAGCAGCGCGTTCACTTCTTCCGGCCGCTCTTGCTGGGTCCAGTGGCCGACGCCGTCCAGCACGTGTCCTTCCACCTTGGGCGCGAACATCCGCATCATCGCCACGGGATCGGCCACGGCACCGAACAGCGTTGTGGCGGGATCGCGACTGCCGCCGATGAACAGGCACGGCTGTTCCAGCGGCTTGCCCTGCCAGGGCTTCAGCCATTCATAGTCGCGCTCGTGATTGCGATAGCGGTTGAGCGGGCCGCGAAAGCCCGAGGCCTTGAATTCGCCCTCGTAGTAATCGAGGTCCGCCTCGCTCAGCCAGGGCACCGGCTGCGGATCGGGGAGGCCCTGCAGAAAAGTCGCGCCGAGCGGCTTGGACCAATAGTCACCAGGGGGCACATCGCCCGAAATCGAGTACATCATCCGCGCCACGAAATCGCGCGGGTCGGCCTCTGCCTCGGCCTCGGCCACGCCGGGCTCCTGGAAGAACTCCTGATAGAAGAACCGGCCCTGGCTGGTGAAATGTTCGCGGAACACCTCGGTAAAGGGCCGCAATGGCGCGCCGGCGAAAGGCACAGACAGCCCGGCCACTGCGCTGATTCGATCGGGATTGGTGAAGGCCGTGTTCCAGACGATCGGCGCGCCCCAGTCATGTCCGATCAGCACGACGCGGCTGTCCGGCGCGAGCGCATTGGCCAGGCCGATGAGGTCACCGGCGATCTTTTGGAGCGTATAGGCCTCAACCGGCTGCGGCTTGTCTGATCCGCCATAGCCGCGCACATCGATCGCGCAGGCGGTGTAGCCAGCCCCTGCGACCGGCCCAAGCTGATGCCGCCACGAATACCAGCTTTCAGGAAAGCCATGGACCATGATCGCCAGCGGGGCCGTGCCGGGCGCCGGGCCTTCGATGGCACAACGCAGGGTCACTTCTCCGCAATCGACCAACCGGAATTCAGGCATCGCTATCGCTCCAAAGAAAACGCCCCGGACCTTGCGGGCCGGGGCGGATTCTGTCCAGTCGGTTCGGACGGACCGGGTCTTAGTGGTGACCCTTGTCCTCGATCACCGGCAGGGTCTCGAACTGGTGGAACGGCGGCGGGCTGGACAGGGTCCATTCCAGCGTCGTGGCACCTTCGCCCCAGTAGTTGTCTTCCGCCTTCTTGCCCATGGTGAAGGCATAGATGATGTTGACGAACCAGATCACCAGCGAGCTCGCCATGATGACGTAGCCGATCGAGGAGACGTAGTTCCAGTAGGCGTAGGCTTCGGTGTAGTCCGGATAGCGGCGCGGCATCCCCTGCAGACCCAGGAAGTGCTGCGGGAAGAACA
>DKII01000049.1:5426-10152 GCA_002454125.1 Novosphingobium sp. UBA6722 | reverse complement strand
GTTTGTCGGAGGATCTGAAATGTGATCGTCCCAATCGCAAATCCAGTGCCTGCGACAGCTCGCCGACACGGTGATTACCCGGTGATTGCTGGAGCAGATTTTGGACCCGATTTGGACCTGAAAAGTGAATGAAGCTCAGCAAGTTACTTGATTTACGCCATAAAATCTGGTACTTCCGCTATCGCCGCCGCTGAAACTGTGCCGATCTGACGCGCTGCGTAATCGGCGCACCGCTATGGCACGGAACCGGGTAGAACCCTGATCCAGTCAGGAAGGCGCTGTCCCATGCTCAAGACTCTACCGCTGCTCGCTGCTTTGCTTGTCGCCGGTCCGGCCGCTGCCATGGCCGACAGTGATTGGCCGGTGCTGGCCGAAGCCAGCGATGCCGATTGCGCGCTCACAATCACCGGCAATGGCCGCTTTGTGCTGATTGCGGCGGAGGGGCTGGGTGAGGGAAGTCCGGCACGCTATCAGCTGCGCAACGGTGACATGAAGCCGATTGACTGGTCAGTCCGCGCCGACGCGGCAGGGCGATTTGCCCGCTATTACGTGCCGTTCCGCTGGGGCCAGCGTGGCGGCACCGTGCAGGTTGAGGTGATCAGCGACAGCTGCCGCCTCTCGGCCAGCTTCCCGTGGGAACGCTACACCGGTTGAAGCGCTGGCGGCGGTCCGGCTGCGAGCAGTTCGGCCCATTGCCGCGCTGACATGACCCGGGCGAAATGGTCCGACTGGGCCGGATCGAACAATTCGATCAAGAAGGCGCCTTCAACCCACAGCTCGACCAGTTCGAACAGCCCGCCGCGATTGCAGACCCGCGCCGGCCAACTGGCCTCATCGGCAATGGCGAGAAGGTCGGTCATGGCCAGCGGCACCGCCAAGGCGAGATGAACTTCGCTGCTGCGGCCGTGCCGGACTGACGCCAGCCATTCTGCTTCAGCTGGGCCCCGTGCCAGGCAATCGCCACGCCGCACCACTTCGATCTCGGTCTGGCCGTCGTCAGCCCAGGCGATCCAGGCATCGGGGCCTCCCGGCGGAAAGGGCAGGGCCGATCCGCCCATTATCCGGGCGAGAACCCGGGCGACATGGTCCGGCCGGTCAGCCGGGATCGAAGCGTGCAGGATGCGGGTCATCGGTCGATCTCCCTTACCCCATCACCGCAGCGCGGATGATGGCTGCGGCCAGGCCAAAGAAGGCGAGGCAGGCCGGCACGGTCAGCACCTGCGCGGCCACCGCCACGGTATCCATCGGGCCGGTCCAGGTCTGCAGCGGCGCGAGGCGGCGCACAAAGGCCGAGGGCTGGCGCGGCGGGTTCATGCCGAACAGGATGGAAGCCGTGCCGAAATACATTGCCGCATAGCCCAGGCTGATCACGATCGCGAAGATCGCTTCGCCATCATGACCGCTCGCGGCAAAGAGACCGCCGAAGAACAGGCCATAGCAGGCCGCCATGCTGCCCCAGATCCAGCCGGGCAGTTCCAGATCGACCGTTTCCGGCTGAACCGGGGCGGCTTCCGTAAGGGGGAAGACAGTCGCCAGAATGCTTACATCGTGGGCATCGGCCAGATCGATCGTGTGATCGGCTGTGAATGTTTGGCGCAGTTCAAGCATGGCTCAATCCTTTCATGGCTTGAAGATCGCGGCGGCGATCGCGGTGGATGTGGATACCGGTCAGCAGGCTGTCGGCGATGGAACGGGCCCGCGTGCCAACCAGCGTGGTCGCGCCGGCATCGCCTTCGAGTTCGCGCAGGGTCGCGTCGAACAGCGCCAGCCAGCGCCGGAAGTGAAATTCACCGATCCCGGGGATCGCGGCATGCAGCGTCATGGGACTGCCGTTGAACTGCCCTTCGCCTAGCAGGATCACGCCCCAGAACTGCTTCATGCGCGCCAGGTGTGGGCCCCAATCAGCGATCCTGGCGGTAAAGATCGGGGCCAGCACCGGGTCTGCGCGGACCTTGGCATAGAACTCTTCAACCAGCCGATCGATGAAACGGGCGTCGATGCTGACTGCGGCAGCGGCGGCGCGCTTAGCGGCTCTGGCAGCAGCGGCAATGGGGTGCGGATCGGACATGGTAGCGACTCGTTAAGTGGTAAATTGAATACCACTTAACTCACCTTGCCTGTTTAAGCAATATCCAATATACCACTTTTATGCGCCTGAACCTTCACACCGACTATGCGTTGCGGCTGCTGATGTATCTTGCCCAGCATGGCGGCCAGGCTTCGGTCGATGAAGTGGCGGGGGTGTTCGGGGTCTCGCGCCATCACCTGATGAAGGTTGCGCAGCAGCTGACTGCGCTGGGCTATCTCGAAGCGCGGCGCGGGCGGGGCGGCGGCGTGTCGCTGGCGCGGCCAGCGGCAGAAATCAACGTGGGCGCAGTGGTGCGGGCGCTTGAGCCAACTGGAACTTTTGTCGAGTGTTTCGATCGCCAGACCAACACTTGTACGATTGCCGGGGTTTGCGGCCTGCAAGGGGCGCTGAACCTGGCGCTCGGCGATTTCCTGGCGCGACTCGATGGCTATACTCTTGCCCAGCTCGCGCCAAACCCGGCCCGATTCAGGGCAGCGATCGGGCTCGCGGCACCACAGGATCAGACCGCCGCAGGATAATTTCACTTCGGCGCGGGTGTGAAAAACTTTCTGGCAGTGCCGTGGCGCTAACTCTAGTCATTTGATCGACAAATGCCGCACAGGAGTCGGTCATGGACCTTGGCAATATCGACCTAGTCTACCTGCTCCCGTTCATTGGGGTAGGGTTCGCCGCGCAATTGGTCGATGGGGCGCTGGGCATGGCCTTTGGCGTGATTTCCAACACCTTGCTGGTCGGCGTGCTGGGGGTTCCGCCCGCCCTCGCTTCGCAGCGGGTCCATGTTGTCGAGTGCTTTACTACCGCGACTTCCGGGATCAGCCACCTGCTGCATGGAAATGTCGACAAGACGCTGTTCTTCCGTTTGCTAATCCCCGGCGTGATCGGCGGTATCGCCGGCGCCTATGTCCTGACCTCGCTCGATGCCGAAGTGGTCAAGCCGTTCGTGCTGACTTACCTGGCCGGCATCGGCCTCTACCTGCTCTGGCGCGGGCTGTTCTATCCGCCCAAGCTGCGTGAGGCTGGCCTCGTGGCGCCGTTGGGCCTGGTCGGCGGGTTTCTCGATGCGGCCGGCGGCGGCGGCTGGGGGCCGGTGGTCACTTCCAACCTGCTGATTCAGGGGGCCGATCCGCGCAAGGTTGTCGGCACGGTCAATACGGTCGAATTCTTCCTGACGCTGACCATCAGCGCCACTTTCATCTACCATCTGGGCTTTGCCGATGTCGCAGGCGCGACGCTGGGTCTGCTGATCGGCGGTGTCGCTGCCGCACCACTCGGAGCCTGGGCGGCCAAGCACTTCCCGCCCAAGACCATGCTGATCCTGGTTGGCATCGTTCTGACCCTGACCAGCGGTTACGGCGTCTACCGCGCCTGGGGGTGAGTGGACCCGCCCCCGGCGCGGCTAGCCGCTTTCAGCCCGTAACGCCCGCTGCGGCCAGCACGGCAAGCGTCAGGATATCGGGCGCAATCGCGGTCATCGGGATCACCTGAACAGGCTTTTCCATCCCGATCAGCATCGGCCCGATCGTCGCATTGCCGGCCAGTTCGCGCAGCAGCTTGGCCGAGATATTGGCCGATTGCAGGCCCGGCATCACCAGCACATTGGCCGGAGCGGTCAGGCGGCTGAACGGATAGTTCTTCATCACCGTCGGGTTGAGCGCGGCGTCGGGGGCCACTTCACCTTCGTACTCAAAGCCCGGGTTCTCCGCATCAAGGATGGCCACAGCTTCGCGGATCGATTCGAGCCAGCGCCCCGGCGGGTTGCCGAAGGTCGAATAGGACAGGAAGGCAACGCGCGGTTCATGTCCAAGGCGCCGGGCGACCGCTGCGGTTTCCTTGGCGATCACTGCCAGTTCAGCGGCACTTGGCCGCTCGTTCACCGTCGTGTCGGACAGGAACACGGTATAGTTCTTGCCGATCATCAGGTGGATGCCGAACGGCAGGCGCCCTTCCTGCGGCTCCAGCACCTGGCGCACCTCGCGCATGGTCTGGGCAAAGGTGCGGGTCTTGCCGGTGACCATGGCATCGCCCACGCCCAGCTTGAGCAGCAGCGAGGCAAAGACGTTGCGGTCCTGGTTGACCATACGGCGCACGTCGCGCTCCAGGAAGCCGCGGCGCTGCAGCTTGGCATAGAGTGCCTCGACCATGGCGGGGACGTGCTCGCTAACCGCCGAATTCTCGATCTGGTAGCTGTCCGGGTTTTCGACCCCCAGCTCGATCAGCTTGGCCCTGACCTGATCGGTCCGGCCAACCAGCACTGGCTCGCCATAGCCAAAGTCGCGGTATTGGATCGCGGCGCGCAGCACCACTTCGTCCTCGGCCTCGGCAAAGATCACCCGCTTGGGGTTGGCCTTCACCTGCTCATAGACCTGGGTCAGCACCGAAGTGGTCGGGTTGAGCCGCGCCTTCAGGCTGTGGCGATAGGCATCAAAATCCTCGATCGGCTTCTGCGCGACGCCAGTCTCCATCGCCGCCTTGGCAACGGCTGAGGACACCACTTCCATCAGCCGCGGGTCGAACGGCGCGGGGATGATGTAATCGGGCCCGAATTGGTACTTCTGTCCGTAAGCCGCGGCGACTTCCTCGGGCACCTGCTCGCGCGCCAGTTCGGCAATGGCCTTGGCGGCGGCGATCTTCATTTCC
>DKII01000049.1:0-5355 GCA_002454125.1 Novosphingobium sp. UBA6722 | reverse complement strand
CCGCGGAAGATGAAGGGGAAGCCCAGGACGTTGTTGACCTGGTTGGGATAGTCTGATCGGCCCGTGGCGATGATCGCATCGGGGCGCACGGCCTTGGCATCCTCCGGCCGGATTTCCGGATCGGGGTTGGCCATGGCAAAGATGATCGGCTTCGGTGCCATCTTGGCGACGTACTCGGGCTTGAGTGCCCCGGCAGCGGAGAGGCCCAGGAAGATGTCGGCGCCAACCAGCGCTTCTTCCAGGCTGCGGGCGACAGTGTCGATCGCGTGCGCGCTCTTCCACTGGTCCATCCCGCCTTCACGGCCGCGATAGATCACGCCGGAGCGGTCGCAAACGGTCACGTTCTCATGCCGCACGCCCATCGACTTGATCAGCGCGGTGCAGGCCAGCGCCGAAGCGCCCGCGCCGTTCACCACCACCTTGACGTCCTTGAACTCGCGCCCAGTCAGGTAACAGGCGTTGACCAGGCCCGCGGCGGCGATGATCGCGGTGCCGTGCTGGTCATCGTGCATCACCGGGATCTTCATCCGCTCGCGCAGCGCCTGCTCGATCACGAAGCATTCGGGGGCCTTGATGTCTTCCAGATTGATGCCGCCGAAGCTCGGCTCCATCATCGCCACCGCCTCGATGATCGCATCGGGGTCTTCGCTGGCCAGTTCGATGTCGATCGAATCGACGTCGGCGAAGCGCTTGAACAGGACGGCCTTGCCTTCCATCACCGGCTTCGAGGCCAGCGCGCCAAGGTTGCCAAGGCCAAGGATCGCAGTGCCGTTCGAAATCACGGCAACGAGGTTGCCCTTGGCCGTATACTCATAAGCATCGGCCGGATTGGCGGCGATCGCCTCTACCGGCACGGCCACGCCGGGCGAATAGGCCAGACTCAGATCGCGCTGCGTCGCCATCGGCTTCGAGGCGATGATCTCGATTTTCCCCGGGCGGATCGTCTTGTGATAGAACAGCGCCTCACGCTCGGTGAAGCTCACTCTGCTGTTCTCGTCCCGCGGACTCGTTTCGTCGGACACCGGTACCTCCCTGGATCAGCGCCGCCCTAACGGAACTCGCCGCGACGGGATAGGGGAAAGCTGCCCGGTGCAGCTTGGGCGAATCGTATTCAAGCGGCTAACCGATTGACGATGACCGGCCCCGCAACCCCGATGATGGCGCAGTATCTGGCGCTGAAGGCCGAGGCCGGCGATTGCCTGCTGTTCTACCGGATGGGCGATTTCTTCGAGCTGTTCTTCGACGATGCCAAGCAGGCCGCCCAGATCCTCGACATCGCGCTCACCAGTCGGGGTGAGCATATGGGGATGCCAATCCCGATGTGCGGTGTGCCAGTCCATTCGGCCGAAGGATACCTGGCGCGGCTGATCAAGGCCGGCTGCCGCGTGGCGATCGCCGAACAGGTCGAAACGCCCGAAGAAGCAAAGCGGCGCGGCGGGTCGAAGGCGCTGGTCGCGCGGGACATTGTCCGGTTCGTCACCGCCGGGACCTTGACCGAGGAAGCCCTGCTCGAACCGCGCCGTGCCAACGTGCTGGCCGCGATCTGCGAAGTGCGCGGCTCCTGCGGGATCGCCGCCTGCGATATCTCGACCGGGCGGATGGAGCTTGAGGAATGTGATCCCGAGCGGCTGGGGGCAGCGCTGGCGCGACTGGGGGCGAGTGAACTGGTCGCGCCCGATGGCTGGGACGCCTGTCCGCCCGATGGGATTCCGCGACCTGCCAGCACCTTCTCCAGCGATGGCGGCGAGGCGCGGCTGAAGGCGGTCCACGGCGTGTCCACGCTGGACGGGTTCGGCCAGTTCTCTCGCGCCATGTTGGCGGCGGCTGGGGGGCTGATCGCCTATCTTGACCATGTCGGGCGGGGCAAGCTGCCGCTGCTGTTGCCGCCGGTCGTGCTCGGCCAGTCCGCGCACCTCGCCATGGACGAGGCGACCCGGGCCAGCCTTGAAATCCTCGTCTCAAGCCAGGGCACGCGCAAGGGCAGCTTGGTGGAAGCGCTTGATCGCTGCGTCACCGGTGCCGGCGCGCGGCAACTCGCCGAAGACCTCGCCGCACCGCTTACCGACGCCGGCACAATCGCGGCGCGGCTCGATCTCGTGCAATGGCTGCACGACGATGCCCTGCTGCGCGGCGATCTGCGCGCGGTGCTCCGCGCTGCGCCGGATGTGGGCCGGGCGCTGGGCCGGATTGTCGCTGGGCGGGGAAGCCCGCGCGACCTTGGTCAGTTGCGCGATGGCCTGTCCGAAGCGCGGCGGATCCATGATCACCTCCAGCACCGCCAGGATCGTCCAGCGCTGCTGGATGCGCTGCTCCCGGCGCTGGCCGGGCATGGGGCGCTGGTCGACCTGTTCAGCCGCGCGCTGGTGCCCAGCCCGCCGACCGAACGCAACCAGGGCGGCTACATCGCCGAAGGCTACGACCACGCACTGGACGAGCTGCGGCGCATCTCTGGCGATGCGCGCCGGGCGATCGCCGTGCTGGAAGCCAAGTACCGTGACCAGACCGGGATTGCCGCGCTCAAGGTTCGGCACAACGGCGTGCTCGGCTATTTCATCGAGGTGCCGGCGGCCAAGGCCGATCCGCTGATGGCGCCGGACAGCGGCTTTACGCATCGCCAGACCATGGCCGGGGCAGTGCGCTTCAACGCGGTTGCGCTCCATGCCGAAGCCAGCCGGATCGCCGAAGCCGGCGGCCATGCCCTGGCGGCAGAGGAAGCGCATTTCGAGGAACTGGTCGGCGTTGCGGTGAAGGCCAGCCAGGCGATCGCGGCGACGGCAGCGGCGCTGGCGCGGATCGATGTGGCAGCGGCGCTGGCCGAACGGGCAGCCGAAGGCGGCTGGGCCCGGCCCGATGTGGTGGAAGAGGCCTGCCTCGACATCACAGGTGGACGCCACCCGGTGGTTGAGGCTGCGCTGGCCGGCAAGGGTGAGCGGTTCGTGGCCAACGATTGCTGTCTCGTGCCGCAGGACCGGCTGTGGCTGGTCGGCGGCCCCAACATGGGCGGCAAGTCGACCTTCCTGCGCCAGAACGCGCTGATCGTCCTGCTGGCCCAGGCCGGCAGCTTTGTGCCGGCAGAGGCGGCGCGGATCGGGCTGGTCGACCGCCTGTTCAGCCGCGTCGGCGCGTCCGACAACCTCGCCCGTGGCCGCTCGACCTTCATGGTCGAGATGGTCGAGACGGCAGCGATCCTTGCGCAGGCGAGCGAACGCAGCTTCGTGATCCTGGACGAGGTCGGGCGCGGCACCTCGACTTATGATGGCCTCGCCCTGGCCTGGGCGGTGGTCGAGGCCGTGCACGGGGTAAACCGGTGCCGCTGCCTGTTCGCGACGCATTACCACGAGCTCGCCCGGCTGGCTGAAACCTGCGAGGCGCTTTCGCTCCACCACGTCCGCGCGCGTGAGTGGAAGGGTGACCTGGTGCTGCTGCACGAGGTGGCGGAAGGGCCAGCGGATCGGTCTTATGGCTTGGCCGTGGCCAAGCTCGCCGGAGTGCCGGCGCCGGTCGTCTCGCGCGCCAGGGCCGTGCTCGAACGGCTCGAGAAGGGCCGGGCTGAAACGGGCGGGCTGGCCGCAGGGCTGGGCGACCTGCCGCTGTTCGCCGCTGCTGCAGAAGCTCGCGCGGATCTGGTGGATAGCCTGCGCGAGCGGCTCAAGGGCCTCGACGTCGATGCCCTCAGTCCGCGCGAGGCGCTGGACCTGCTTTATGAGCTCAAGCGCGAAGCCGGGGCTGAAGACTGAGGGAAGTCTTTGTTAACAGCCGCCTGCTATTCTGCGGACCATGTTCGGGACCCGGATCACCACGGTATTCCAGAGCCGCTGGAAGGCGGTGACCTGGTCGCTTGGCATTCTGGCGACGGCCTATTGTTCAATCCCGGACCCCGAAGCGACTGATCGACCCGCCATCAAGCCGGTGGCAGCGCATCATTCGCCATGGGACAAGGATCGCTGAGATGGACCGGCTGTTTCGTGATTGGCGCTTTGCCTTGCTGTGGGTGGTGGGCATCAGCGCGCTCGCGGCGGCCTATTTCGCCCAGGGCGGCGGGCACGAAGACTTGCTGGCATCGCCCCAGACCGAGTCCGATGCAACGGCGCCCGCGCCGGCTGCCAGCTCGCCGCCAGTCGCCGCACCAGTGGCCGATTCCGGGGAAGAGCAGGCGAACTTCGGCGAACCGGTGATGGACACGGCCGGCTTCGAACCTAACCCGCCGGAGCCCGATGATAGTGCCAGCGCGTCGCCGCAGGCGGGCAGCGGACCGGCAGCTAGCGGGCCAGCTCCCGAAGAGCAGTAGTTGCTCGCGCCAGGATCGCGCTCTGTTCCCAGCGCTCGGCGGCGCGAGCCGATGCCGCCTTGCCCAGCACCGCCCGACGGGCAGGATCGTCTGCCAAGGTCGTGATCGCAGCGGCAAGCGCCACAGCATCGCCCGGCGGTACGCAGACTCCGCAACCGTCGACTTCGCTGTAGAGACCAGTCTCGGGCTCGGTCGTCGCGACCACCGGCTTGCCCGAAGCCAGCATGTTGGTCAGCTTTGATGGCAGCACCAGATCGGCCGCACCCGCGATCTGCGGCAGCAGATGCAGATCGGCCATAGTCAGCATCGCGCCCATTCGTCCGGCCGGTTGCAGATCGCGGAGCTGGACATTGACCAGTCCGGCCGCCCTCAGCTCGAGCGGTTGCCGATTGGGTCCCTCACCGCAGATCACAAAAACAATGTCCTGCCGGTGCTGGAGCAGGCGGGCCGTATCGATCAGGATCTCGATCCCCTGCTTGCGGGCAATATTGCCCGAGTAGAGCGCAACGATCCGGTCATCGAGCGACCACTGCGTCCGCAGCCTGGCGGCGCCCGCCGGATCGGGGGCAAAGCTGGCGTTCGCCCAGTTGCGCAGTTCCATCTGCCGCTCGGGCGGAATGCCCTTTTCGCCCAGCTTGGCGACCATCTGCGGACTGATGGTCGAGACCCGGTCGGCCTGGCGCAGGATCCAACCTTCGGCCCAGAGCGCGAACCTGGCCTTGACGGTGCTTGGGCGCATCAGCCCGGTCGCGAAGGCTGCTTCGACTTCGAAGTCCTGGACGTGAATCCATAGCCGCGCCCCGCACAGCCAGGCGGCCAGGATCGCGGCGAGCGCACTGAGCAGCGCAGGGGCGACGCAGAGCACCACTTGCGGGCGTTCGCGCACCGCAATCCGCATCGCCGGGATCAGCGCAGTGATGGCAAAGCTGATCAGGTGCGCAAAGCGGCGGATCCCGATCGGGTCCTGCGGCACATAGTGCGGGCAGCGCACCAGCCGGACGCCGTTTTCTTCGGTCTCCAGCCAGCCGCCAGCATAGGCCGGGTTGTTCCCCGTCAGCACCAATGGC
>DKII01000063.1:17556-17676 GCA_002454125.1 Novosphingobium sp. UBA6722 | reverse complement strand
GTGCGGATCGTGGCGGATGATTTCACGGTCCTTGCACGAACCGGGTTCGGATTCGTCGGCGTTGATCACCAGGAAGCTGGGACGACCGTCCTTCGATTCCTTGGGCATGAACGACCACTT
>DKII01000063.1:3736-17376 GCA_002454125.1 Novosphingobium sp. UBA6722 | reverse complement strand
CTTGGTATTGTCCCAATCCCCGCGAGCCTGGGCGGCCTTCAGGTACCACGGCTGATAGCCGTACAGATTGGTGAAGATGCGGTCCTTGTCAGCGAGCATCGTCGCCATCCTTGCTCTTTTTCGCCTGAGCTGCGCCCAACGCAATGAAGGCTGCACCAAGGGCAATCCAGACGGCACTGCCGCCGCGATCGCCAGTGGCTTTGTAAACAGCGATGATCATGAAGATCACCGCAACCAGCATGAAACCGATGCCACGATTGAAGCGCATCACCATTCCTTCCGGTAATCGTGATTGGCCTTGACCATCTGCTTGAGCGTGGTCGGCCCGCCAACCGGCTCGACGGTGTGGCGGCCCGGCTCTTGCGTTCCGGCCTTGGGCGTCTTGCCTGCGGCCAGGGCATCGAGCACCGCATCGAGCCGCTCGGCCGTCAGGTCTTCGTAATTGTCGTCGTTGATCTGGACCATCGGGGCCGAAGCACAATTGCCCATGCATTCGACCTCGGTCAGCGTCCAGAGGCCGTCCGCGGTGGTGTGGCCCTTTTCCATCCCGCGCTGCTTGCAGGCGGCCATGATCGCGTCCGAGCCGCGCAGCATGCAGGGCGTGGTGCCGCAGACCTGGACATGGAATTTTCCAACCGGAACAAGGTTGTACATGAAATAGAAGGTCGCCACCTCAACCACGCGGATTACCGGCATGTCGAGGTACTGCGCGACATATTCCATCACCGGAATCGGCAGCCAGCCTTGGGTATCAGTTTCGGCCCCGACCTGGCGCTGGGCCAGATCGAGCAGCGGCATCACCGCCGAGCGCTGGCGACCGGCCGGATAGCGTGCGACGATTTCCTTCGCCTTGGCCGCGTTCTCCTTGGTCCAGGCAAAGCCCGACCAGCGCGCGCGCAGTTCCGGGGTATCAGGTTCGAGATAACGGTCGGCCATTAGCGGACAAACTCCACGCGAGAGCACTTGTCGCCCTCGAACGAGTAGATGGACATGACTTCAAACGGCTCAGCCTCGACCGAGCGGTAGACCTTTTCGTGCAGCACGGCGGTATCGCCCAGCTGCCAGCCCTGGATGATCTCGGCGCGGTTCTGCGGGAATTCGGCGAACATGGCCTTCAGGCCCGCGCGGACGCCCTCCTTGCCATCGCGCAGCACCGCGCCGCGATAGCCCGCTTCGCAGGCATCATCGGTCATCAGCGCGACATAGGCGTCGGCATCCTGCGCGTTGTAATGCGCGATCATCTGCTCGGCCACGGTCAGGCGATTAGCCACGGGCCATCCTCCGCTCGACCCAGCGGCCAACGAACACACCGACCATGCCGGCGAAGGCCGTGCTCAGCACTTCCTTGAGCGAGGCCGTGGCCGGATGGAACACGAACAGATAGGCCGCCACCGCCGAGGCGAAGGCCGAAAAGGCCAGCACGGCAATGAACAGCTCGCGTAGGATCACCGGTCACACTCCCCGAACACCACGTCGATCGCGCCGATGATGGCGGTCACGTCGGGCAGCATGTGGCCCTTGCACATGAAGTCCATCGCCTGAAGGTGGCTGAACGCGGTGGGGCGAATCTTGCAGCGGTACGGCTTGTTGCTGCCGTCGCTGACCAGGTAGACGCCGAATTCGCCCTTGGGGCTTTCGGTTGCTACATAGACTTCGCCGGCGGGCACGTGGAAGCCCTCGGTGTAGAGCTTGAAGTGGTGGATCAGCGCTTCCATCGACGCCTTCATTTCGGCGCGCTTGGGCGGCGAGACCTTGCGATCAGTGCTCGCGACCGGGCCGGACGGCATCTGCGCCAGGCACTGCTTCATGATCCGGGCCGACTGGCGCACTTCCTCAACGCGAACCATGAACCGGTCATAGCAATCGCCGCGGGTGCCGACGGGAACGTCGAACTCCATCCGGTCATAGACGTCGTAAGGCTGCGCCTTGCGGATATCCCAGGCGATGCCGGAACCGCGGATCATCGGGCCGGAGAAGCCCCACTTGACCGCGTCTTCCTTGCTGACCGTGGCGATATCGACGTTGCGCTGCTTGAAGATGCGGTTGTCGACCACCAGGCTCATTGCGTCTTCGAACAGTTCGGGCAGGCGCGTGTCGAGCCACTGGCCGATATCGACCAGCAGCTTTTCCGGCACGTCCTGATGGACCCCGCCGGGGCGGAACCAGGCGGCGTGCATGCGGGCGCCCGAGGCGCGCTCGAAGAAGTTGAGGCAGTCCTCGCGGATTTCGAACATCCACAGGTTCGGCGTCATCGCGCCGACATCCATCACGTGCGAACCGAGGTTCAGCATGTGGTTGCAGATGCGGGTCAGCTCGGCGAACAACACGCGCAGATACTGCGCCCGCTCCGGCACCTCGACATTGAGCAGCTTCTCGACCGCCAGGACGTAGGAATGCTCCATCCCCAGCGGCGAGCAGTAATCAAGCCGGTCGAAATAGGGCAGCGCCTGCAGATAGGTCTTGTGCTCGATCAGCTTTTCGGTGCCGCGGTGGAGCAGGCCGACGTGCGGATCGACGCGTTCGATCACTTCGCCGTCCAGCTCCATCACCATGCGCAGCACGCCGTGGGCCGCCGGGTGCTGGGGCCCGAAGTTGATCGTATAGTTGGTGATGACATCGTCACCCGTGGTGGGTGACTGCTCAAGCTGCAAGCTCATGCCTTGTCTCCCTTCTTGGGCGCGGCCTTCTTTGGCGCCGCCTTCTTGGCCGAGGCCTTGGCAGCCGGAGACTTCTTGGGCGCAGCGGCCTTCTTGGGCTTTTCCGCAGCCTTGGCTGCAGGGGCTGGCGCGGGTGCCGGCGGCGGAGGAGGCGTTGCTGCCTTTTCATCGCCCGGCAGGACATAGTCCGCGCCTTCCCACGGGCTCATGAAGTCAAAGCTGCGCAGGTCCTGGGCCAGCTTGACGGGTTCATAGACGACGCGCTTGTCCTCTTCCGAATAGCGCAGTTCGACATAGCCGGTCAGCGGGAAGTCCTTGCGGAACGGATGGCCTTCAAAGCCATAGTCGGTCAGGATCCGGCGCAGATCGCTGTTGCCTTCGAAGATCACGCCGTAAAGGTCGAACACTTCGCGTTCGAGCCAGCCAGCAACCGGCCAGAGGTGCGTCACGGTCGGCACCGGGGTATCCTCGGCGGCGCTCACCTTGACCAGAACGCGGTGGTTGCGGGTCAGCGAGAGCAGCATGTAGACCACCTCGAACCGCAGGGCGCGGTCCGGGTAGTCAACCCCGGCGATCTCCATCAGCTGCTGGTATTCGTGATTGTCACGCAGCAGTTCCAGCGCATCGGCAATCGCCGCGCGCTCAACCGTAAGCACAACCTCGCCATGCTCTTCGCGCGCGGCAATCAGCCGCTCGCCCAGCGTGGCGCTGACGACATCGATCACGCCTTCGTTGCTGGCGAAGCGCGGGGCGGAGTGCAGGACCACGCTCATCGTTCAATCGTCCCCACCCGGCGGATCTTCCGCTGCAGCTGCATCACGCCATAGAGCAGCGCTTCGGCGGTCGGCGGGCAGCCCGGGATATAGATGTCGACCGGCACGATCCGGTCACAGCCGCGCACCACCGAATAGGAATAGTGGTAATAGCCGCCGCCATTGGCGCAGGAACCCATCGAGATGACGTACTTCGGGTCCGACATCTGGTCGTAAACCTTGCGCAGCGCCGGGGCCATCTTATTGCACAGCGTGCCGGCCACGATCATCACGTCCGACTGGCGCGGGGAGGCGCGCGGGGCAACGCCGAAGCGCTCCATGTCATAGCGCGGCATGTTGACGTGGATCATCTCGACCGCGCAGCAGGCCAGGCCAAAGGTCATCCACCACAGCGAGCCGGTACGGGCCCATTGGAACAGGTCCTCGGTGCTGGTGACGAGGAAGCCCTTGTCATTCACCTCGGCGTTGAGATCGTTGAAAAAGGCCTGGTCCGGCGGCGTCACCGCCGTCGAACCTGCCTGCGCCGCGCCAAGCGGCAGACCCTGGGCATTCACGAGCGTGCTCATTCCCAATCCAAAGCCCCCATTTTCCAGGCATAGGCCAGACCGATCGCCAGTTCGCCCAGGAAGACCATCATCGTGATCCAGCCTGGCCAGCCAGTCAGATCAAGGCTGACCGCCCACGGGAACAGGAAGGCCGCTTCAAGGTCGAAGATGATGAACAGGATCGCGACGAGGTAGAAGCGCACGTCGAACTGGCTGCGCGGATCCTCGAAAGCTGGGAAGCCGCACTCATATTCGCTGAGCTTTTCCGCGTTCGGGTTGTGCGCGCCGGTCAGGCGGGCCACCCCCATCGGCAGGAATACGAATGCGGCCGAGAGGGCCAGAGCAATCCCGAGAAAGATCAGGATCGGCAGGTATTGCGAGAGGTCTACCAAGGGACTGACTCAGCGTTACGGATGAATGCCCGCGCCCTAGTCCCGCCATCCGCCCCGCGCAAGTGGGGGAAGCCTCCAATTTGCCGGAAAATGCCGCCGCCGCGCCATTTCGGCGCTGACGGCGGCGCTTGATCGGTTCAACCCAGTTCGCGGGCCAGGGTCTTGCGCGTGGTATCGCCATAGGGCGGCTTGAGCCCCGCCAGCTTGGCCAGATCGAATTTGGGCTGGGTATAGACCGAGCGGGCGTGGCTGAAGGTCTTGAAACCTTCCGGCCCATGGTAAGAGCCCATACCCGAAGGCCCGACGCCCCCAAACGGCAGGTCATCGATCGAGACGTGCATGACCACGTCATTGACCGTCACCCCGCCCGAAATGGTCCGGGTCAGCACCCGTTCGCGCTCCCCGGCGTCTTCGCCGAAGTAATAGAGTCCCAGCGGCCGATCGTGGGCGTTGATATAGCCGATCGCCTCATCAATCGCCTTGTAGGTCTTGATCGGCAGGACCGGGCCGAAGATCTCGTCCTGCATCACCTTCATGTCATCGTCGACATTGCGCAGGATGGTCAGCGGCATCTTGTGACCGTTCGAGGCTGAGAAGTCCTCATTGCCCGGGTTGATCTCGATCGCTTCAGCCCCCTTGGCCTTGGCATCGTCGATCAGCCCCTGGATCCGGTCGCGGTGCCGGGCGTTGACGACCGAAGTATAGTCATCGTTATTGAGCAGCGTCGGGTACATCGCACTGACCGCGTTGCTGACCGCGCCGATCGCGCGCTCTTCCAGTTCCTGCGGCACGATCATGTAGTCGGGCGCGAGGCAGATCTGGCCGGCGTTGAGCATCTTGCCCATAGCAATCCGCTCACCCGCACGCTCGATATTGGCGCTGCGGCCAAGGATGGTCGGCGACTTGCCGCCCAGTTCCAGCGTCACCGGCACAAGGTTGTCCGCCGCAGCCCGCAGCACGTGCTTGCCGACGGCGGTGGCCCCGGTGAACAGCAAGTGGTCAAACGGCAGCCCGCAGAAGGCCTGGCCTACGTCCGGCCCGCCCGTGAAGACCGCCATTTCCTCTTCGGCGAAGTAGCGGGCGAAGACCTCTTTCATCATCTCAGAGGTGTCTTCGGTGAACTCGCTCGGCTTGATCATCACGCGGTTGCCGGCAGCAAAGGCCTGGGCGGCCGGCCCGATCGTCAGGCCAACCGGAAAGTTCCACGGGCTGACCACGCCGACCACGCCCTTGGGTTCGTAGCGCAGCTCGGCCTTGGCGCCGAAAAGGCCGAGCGGGAAGTTCGGCTTGCGCTTTTCGGTCCTGGCCCAGGCGTCGATGTGCTTGAGGCAATACTTGGCGGCCGTGACCGAGGGCATGATGTCGGTCATCAGGCTCTGCTCATGGCTGCGATGGCCAAAATCGCGGCTGATCGCGCGGGCGAATTCTTCGCCGGTTTCCTTCATCATTGCGATGATCCGCTTCAGCCGATCCTTGCGGACTGACAGCGGTTCCGGGCGGGCAGCGGTAAAGGCATCGCGCTGGCGCTGCAGCGTGGCCATCATAGCGGCGGTATTAGCAGACATCGGCACTCTCCAGTTTCTGTTTGCCACGCTTTTCCAGCAAGAATGACCGCTTGGCAAGCGCGGCGACTTTCCGATCATTGCTGCAATTGCCAATGATGCAGTGCAGCATTAAGGAGCGCCTTTCCCTTCCAGCGAAAGGCCCATGCCATGCCGCAGCTCTCCCCCGCCGATCCGATCGTCATCTTGTCCTATGCCCGCACCCCGATGGGCGGCATGCAGGGCGCCCTGGCCGATGTGGCGGCAACCGATCTGGGTGCCACCGCAATCAAGGCGGCGGTCGAGCGCGCAGGCGTGAACGGCGCTGAAATCGAGCGGGTTTACATGGGCTGCGTGCTCCCGGCTGGCCTGGGTCAGGCCCCTGCCCGCCAGGCGACGATCAAGGCCGGCCTGCCGAAGTCGGTGCAGGCAACCACGGTCAACAAGGTCTGCGGATCGGGCATGCAGACCCTGATCATGGGTGCCGAAGCCCTCGCCGCGGGAACCATCGACCTGGTCGTGGCGGGCGGCATGGAATCGATGACCAACGCGCCGTACATTCTGAAGAAGCACCGCTCGGGCGCGCGGATCGGGCACGACACGGCCTATGACCACATGTTCCTTGATGGCCTGGAAGACGCCTATGAACCCGGCCGCGCCATGGGCACTTTCGCCCAGGACACGGCCAACGCCTATCAGCTGACCCGCGAGGCGCAGGACGCCTATTCGATTGAATCGCTCCGCCGCGCCCAGGCTGCGATCGCCGACGGGGCCTTTGCCGATGAAATCGCCCCGGTAACGGTCGTCTCGCGCGCCGGTGAAACCGTGGTCGATACCGACGAGCAGCCCGGCAAGGGCCGCCCGGACAAGATCCCGACCCTGAAGCCCGCCTTCGCCAAGGACGGCACGATCACGGCGGCAACCTCCAGTTCGATCTCCGACGGTGCCGCTGCGCTGGTCCTGACCCGCGCCAGCGTTGCCGCTGCCAAGGGTGCCAAGCCGGTGGCCACGGTTGTCGCCGTTGCCGCCCACGCGCAGGAGCCGAAGGATTTCACGACTGCTCCGGTTGGGGCGATCAATAAGGTGCTGGAACGCGCCGGCTGGTCGCTGGCCGATGTCGATCTGTTCGAAGTGAACGAAGCCTTCGCCTGCGTCGCGATGTTCGCGATGCATGACCTCGGCATCCCGCATGAAAAGATCAATGTCCACGGCGGCGCCACTGCGCTGGGTCATCCGATCGGCGCTTCGGGCGCGCGCATCGTCACTACGCTGATCGCGGCGCTCAAGCGCCACGGCAAGACCAAGGGCGTGGCCAGCCTGTGCATCGGCGGCGGGGAAGCGACCGCCGTGGCGATCGAGCTGGCCTGATCCTGCGACAGGCTGCGACAAAGCCTTACACTTATGTGCGAAATCTGACAGCGCCGTTCCGGCGTCTGTCAGGTTTGCCTGCCTAGCCTGCACAAGTTCCGGAAATTGCTCCGGGACTTGTCTTGCAAGGGAGAACGCTCATGAAGTCCATATTGATCGCCGCCGCCGTCACCCTGGGCCTTGCCGCCCCGACTGTCGCCGAAGCCAAGGTTACCCGCCACGAACTGCGCCAGGACGTCCGCGACGTTCACCAGGAGCGGCACGATGTGAAGCGGGCGCTGCACTCCGGCAGTCCGGCCCGCATCAAGGCCGAGAAGCGCGAGCTGCGCGGAGCCAAGCAGGAACTGCGCGAGGACAGCCGCGAAGCCATCCGCCAACATCGCCACTGATCGGCCGGGGGAGCCTCAGGGCTTCCCTGCACCCCAGAGCCGGGCCTGCTCGACGTAGCCCTTGCGCTTGCCAAGCTCGAACTGACACCAGCCTGCATCGCAATCACCAAGCAGGCCGACGTTGCCGGGGGCGATCCGCCACAACAGCTTGGCCCCGGCGTCGCCCGACTGACGCATGTCCGCCGGTTCCTTGCCAGAGACATAGCCGGTACGCTGCCGCGTCAGGAAGCGCTGGTTCATCCAGCCCTTGGCCCCGTCCGGATCCTGCACCAGGCGCCAGCCATCCTTCACGCGCAGCACCTTCAATGGCAGCTGCGGGCGGCGATAGACCCAGGCGATCTGATACTCTTCAGCCGGACCGACGCGCATGTTCACCTCGCTGGCCCGGATCGAGGCCCAGTAAGGTACCTTGGCTTCCTGCGCCGCTGCGGGGGCGGCCAGGCCAAGCACGGCGGCGATCGTCAGCAAAAGGACTCGGGTCAGCATGAGTCGCTGATAGCGATGTGCGGCGGCAAGGTTCAAGCCGCTTGACCCCCACCCCTGCCCCGGCTTAGCGCATGGCTATGCCGATTGTCTCTGACACGCCTCTCGCCCGCCGCGTTTCCGGCAAGCCCCGGGTCTATGTGACCCGTCATCTGGTGCCGGCAGTCGAAGCCCGCATGGCCGAACTGTTCGATGTCGTGACCAACACGGCCGACGCGCCGCTCAGCCGTGACGAGCTGGTCGCAGCGATGCGCGATGCCGATGTTCTGGTACCGACGGTGACTGACAAGATCGATGCGACCATGCTCGAAGAAGCTGGCGATCGGCTTGGCCTGATCGCCAACTTTGGCGCCGGTGTAGACCATATCGATCTCGCCGCCGCGCGGGCCCGCAAGATCATCGTCACCAATACGCCTGGCGTATTCACCGACGACACTGCCGATCTGACCATGATGCTGATCCTGTCGGTGCCCCGCCGCCTGGGCGAAGGCAGCCGCCTCGTTCGCGATGGCGCCTGGACTGGCTGGGCTCCGACCCAGCTGCTCGGCCGCTCGATTGGCGGCAAGCGGCTGGCAATCGTCGGCATGGGCCGGATCGGCCAGGCCGTGGCGCACCGGGCCCGGACCTTCGGGATGGAAGTAACCTATCACAACCGCCGCCCGCTGCCCGGCGCGATCGAAAACATGCTGGGCGCGCGCTACGAGGCCGATCTGGACAAGCTGCTGGCCGAGGCGGACATCCTCACGCTGCACTGTCCGGCCAGTGCCGAAACGCATCGCCTGCTCGATGCCCGGCGGATAGCCCTGCTCAAGCCCGATGCCTTCGTGATCAACACCGCGCGGGGCGACCTGATCGACGAGGACGCGCTGATCACGGCCTTGCAGGCGGGCAAGCTCGGCGGCGCCGGGCTCGACGTCTACGCCCGCGAACCGGCGGTCGATCCGCGCCTGATCGCCCTGCCCAGCGTGATCACTCTGCCGCATCTTGGCAGCGCGACGGTCGAGGGGCGTTCACTGGCGGGCGAAAAGGTCATCGCCAATATCCGCTTCTGGGCCGATGGGCACCGCCCACCCGACCAGGTTTTGCAAGGCTGGGCATAACCGCCCTCTCCACGCAACAAATCAGCAGCGCAATCGCTTGCCGAGGCCCCGTTTGTTGCTCTAACCGTCCTTCCTGAATCACGCTGGATGGCGGCAGGGGAGATTGGGGATGCGCAAACAACTGGGCCTGGCGCTGGCCGGGGCACTTCTGGCAGGCAGCACCCCTGCCCTGGCGCAGACCGTCACCGAAGCGACGATCGACACGGGCGACACGGCCTGGATCCTGACTTCATCCGCACTGGTCCTGCTGATGACCATGCCCGGCCTGGCGCTGTTCTACGGCGGCCTGGTTCGCGCCAAGAACTTCCTGTCGGTGCTGGTCCAGGTCGGCGCGATTGCCGCCGTCGCCTCGACCCTGTGGATCATGGCCGGCTACACCCTTGCCTTTGGCGATGTCACCAACGGCTGGCTGGGTGCTGGCAATGCATGGATGCTAATCGGCACCGAAGGGCTGATGCGCGGCGAGCTGACCATTTCCGAACGCACCTTTGCACTGTTCCAGCTGACGTTCGCCGCCATAACCCCGGCGCTGATGGCTGGAGCCTGGGTCGATCGTGCCCGGTTCGGCTGGGTCATGGGCTTTTGCGCGCTGTGGAGCCTGGTGGTCTATGCGCCCGTGGCACACTGGATCTGGGGCAACGGCTGGCTCGCCACCTCGATGGGCACGCTCGACTTTGCGGGCGGCATTGTCGTCCACACCACGGCCGGCGTTTCGGCGCTGGTCGCGGCGCTGCTGCTGGGCCGGCGTCAGGGCTTTCCCAAGACGCTGATGCTGCCACACAGCCCGTCGCTGACCATGGCCGGGGCAGCCCTGCTGTGGGTCGGCTGGTTCGGCTTCAACGGCGGCTCGGCGCTTGCCGCCAATGACGATGCCGCCAGTGCGATCCTCAACACCCATGTCGCCGCCAGCGTTGCCGCCCTGGTCTGGCTGCTCATCGAGCGGTTCTCGGTCGGCAAACCCACCTCGGTGGGCTTTGCCACTGGCGCAATCGCCGGCCTTGCCACGGTGACGCCGGCCGCCGGCTTTATCTCGCCCGGTGCCGCCATGCTGTTTGGCGCGGTCGCGGCGGGTGTCTGCTATCCGATGATTCAGCTGGTGAAGCAGAAGCTGCAAATCGACGATTCCCTCGACGTGTTTGCGGTCCACGGCGTCGGCGGCATGGTCGGTTCGCTGCTGTTGGCGGTGTTCATGGCACCGTCGCTGGGCGGCGCAGGCTATGCCGATGGCGTTGGCATGATCAACCAGCTTGCGGCGCAAGCGGTCGGGGTTGGCGTGGTCGCGCTCTATTCCGCCATTGCCAGCGCAGTCATCGCAGTTGTGGTCAGCCTGGCCTTCCCGATGCGGGTGAGCGAAGATGCCGAGCGTGAGGGGCTGGACATCACCAGCCACGGCGAGCGGGCCTGGGAACTCGACTAGGGCAAAGGCGGTGAGCGACTCGCCCTCCGCCCCGCCTACCCCGACTTCAGCCAGGCGCACGGTTGCGCTGACCTTTGCCCTCCAGGGGCGGGCGACACGGACCGAGCTGGCAAGCTATATCCTGAGCGCGGTGCTGATCACGCTGGCCGTGTCTTTCGCTACGGCCTTGTTCGCGCCCTATCCGGTCCGGGCGCTGGTCAGCGACGGGTTGACCGTGCTGCTCGCCATCCCAGTTCCCGCGCTGCTGGTGCGCCGGCTGCATGACCAGGGCCGCACGGGTAAGCTGGTCTGGCTGGCCGTGTTCTCCTTCGCGGTCTGGCTGGTCCGAGTGATCGTATCCTACACCACCGCGATGGACATCCGGATCGGACTGGACCGAATGATCTGGCCGGTAGACTGGCTGGTAATCCTCGCCAATCTTGGTGCCGTGATCCTGGCGATCCTGCCCGGGACTGCCGGCCCGAACCGCTTCGGACCCGATCCGCGCCAGCGCTCAGCTTAAGCGCAGTTCGTCAGCCAGAACCTGCCCGATCGCAGCGATGCCTGAATGCGCCCAGGCAAAGCCCAGGTGGCGGCATTCGACCTCGACTGCCGCATCGCGCTCACCCGGCTGGCCAGCGGCACAGGCTGGCGGAATTATGCCGTCATGCGCCGACCACAGCGCGATGGTGCGAACCGGCGGTTTGGCCGCGACATCCGCTTCGAACGGCGGTGCGTCGACCCGGTGATCATTGACCAGCTCATACAGCCGCCAGGCATTGTTGGCGCGCAGATCGCCCGAGAACGGGCTGCCCAGGGTCATGACCAGGCGGGTCGCCTCTGGTGCCAGCTTGGCCACTTCACGGGCATAGATTCCGCCCAGGCTCCAGCCAATCAGCACAACCGGACGGCCGCTTTGCGCTGCGACTGCACGAACCCGGTCAGACAGGCGCTCAATTAGCTCAGCACGCGCGCCAAGGTTCAACCCGAGCCCCCATCCCTCAGCCGCATAACCGGCCGCCCGCAGCGAGCGACGAAGCCGGATGGTGGAAAGGTCGCTGGCCAGGAAACCGGGCAGCACCATCATCGCGTCGCCGTTACCGACTTCGATCGGCACGGGCGGCAAAATGGGCGCTGCCAGCAAGCCAGGCAGTTCGAGCAACTCGGCGAGGTATAGGCGGCGCGATGGAGCCCTGGCTGGCAACAACTCCATCGCCCGCGATCAATCCCCAGTCAGAATGCGGTCGACCAACTGCTTCACCGTCGGAGTGAAGTTATTGGAATAGAACGGATCCTGCTTGAACCGGTAGGCGGCGTGGCCGGCGAACATCAGGTTCTCGTCGATCGGCCCGCCATGGGCGATGTCCTGCAGTGTCTTCTGGATGCAGAAGCTGCGCGGATCGGCGAGGCGCCCCGTGGTGTAATCGTCATGGTCCTTCCACGACGAGAACCCGCAGTGGCTGAGGCAGCCCATGCAGTCCTTCTGGTCCTGCTGGATTTCGGCCCGCTCAGCCGGTGCCACGAAGACGATCGTGTCGTCCGGCGTGCGCAGGCCATCGGTATAACCGGCAGCAACCCAGCCCCGTGCCCGCTCGAGGTCGCGCGGGGCGACCCAGAAGTTCTTGCCGCGTACGCCAACGTCCAGCTGGACGGTATGCTCGCCCGCCTGAACCTTCGAATAGGGAATCTGGCGCTCGCTGCGGTCTTCAAGCTTGCGCAGGAACGGGTTCTTCACGGCCGAGGAATAGAAGCCTGTCGGTGAAAAACGGTGCAGCAGCACGTCACCGGGCTCCAGCGTGCGGAGGTGATCCTTCCACGCCTGCGGGATCGGGCTTTCCTCGGTCAGCAGCGGGCGGGTGCCGAACTGAAAGGCGATGCTGCCCAGTTCGGGATTGTCGATCCAGTTGTCCCACTCGCGCAGGAACCAGACCCCTCCGGCCATGACGATTGGCACCGAATCCGGCACGCCTTCGGCGCGCATCGTCTCGCGCAGGGCTTTGACGCGAGGATAGGGATCTTCCGGCTTCAGCGGATCCTCGGCATTGGACAGGCCGTTGTGACCGCCCGCCAGCCAGGGATCTTCATAGACCACCGCCGCCATCAGGTCTGCGACCTTGTGATAGGCCCGCTTCCACAGCGCCCGGAAGGCGCGGGCCGAGCTGATGATCGGCAGGTAGTTGACGTTGAACCGCGCCGCGATTTCAGAGAGCTTGTAGGGCATGCCCGCGCCGCAGGTGACGCCGGTCACCATGCCGCGGGTCTTTTCCAGCACGCCTTCAAGGATCTGCTGGGCGCCGCCCATTTCCCACAGGACGTTGATGTTGATCGCGCCCTTGCCGTTGGAAATCTCATAAGCGCGGCGGACCTGCTCGACAGCCCCGGCAATGCCGTACTGGATCAGTTCCTCGTGCCGCTCACGGCGGGTCAGCGCATTGTAGATCTGCGGGATGATCTTGCCTTCGGCGTCATAGCTGTCGGCGTTCACCGCGCTGACCGTGCCGATTCCGCCGGCCGCAGCCCAGGCGCCCGAACTGGCGTGGTTGGTTGCCGCCACGCCCTTGCCGCCTTCAACCAGCGGCCAGACTTCACGGCCACCATAAAGAATCGGCTTCAAACCCTTGAACGACATTAGCTCCCAGTCTTTCCCTGTGCCGTATTGCACGGCTTGATTGCCCCGGGTTCGGGGCGCGGCCCTACGGCTTCAAACTGCGCGTAATAGCCGTTGAGTTCCGGTCTACGCACAAATTCCACCAGACGAAAGCCCACCGCCTGAAATTCGCAGAACAGCAGGCTCGGCGGAATCCCGTGGCGATCGGTCGGCCGGTCGACATCGACCACGATGACCTGTCCGCCCTGACGCAGCGCCGGCCGCAGCCGCCACAGGAAGGCATAAGGCTCGGTCACCTCGTGATACATGTGCACCAGGAAAACCCGGTCAAAGCTGTTCGCCGGCAGGCGCGGATCGTCCGCCGCCCCGGTCTTAATCGAAACGTTGT
>DKII01000063.1:3118-3644 GCA_002454125.1 Novosphingobium sp. UBA6722 | reverse complement strand
TGTTCGCGCTCGACCCGCTGGCCCAGCCGCTGGATCGCGCCCGGGTCGATATCCTGGGCCAGCACGCGGCCCTTGGCCCCAACCCGCTCGGCCAGGCGGACGGTGTAATAACCCTCACCGGCGCCGATATCGGCCACGGTAGTGCCGGCCTTGATCGCCGCCAGGTCCATGACGACCTCGGCCTCGCCCAGGTTGTCGCGCTGGTCCTCGTTGCCGAATTCGGTGCCTGACAGGTCCGAAACCGGCCGCCAGGCGCGCGGGAAATCGCGTGAGCTCTCGGGCCGGTCAGCGTCCTTTTCGGCGCTGCAGGCGGTCAGCAGCAACAGGGCGGCAAGGCTGGCAGCCAGCCTCAATCGTCATCCTCCACGTCCACCTTTTCACCTGTCACGCGCTGCGCGAGTGCGGCAGCCATGAACGGGTCCAGATCACCATCGAGCACGTCAGATGGGGTCGGGCTGGTCACCCCGGTGCGCAGGTCCTTCACCATCTGGTATGGCTGGAGGACGTAGGAGCGGATCTGGTGGCC
>DKII01000063.1:0-3067 GCA_002454125.1 Novosphingobium sp. UBA6722 | reverse complement strand
GGAGCGGATCTGGTGGCCCCAGCCAATGTCGCTCTTGGCCGAGTGCTCCGCCGAGGCGGCGTCTTCGCGCCGGCGCATTTCCTCTTCGTAGAGGCGCGACTTCAGCATCCCCATACAGATTTCGCGGTTCTTGTGCTGGCTGCGATCCTGCTGGCTGGCAACGATGATCCCGCTCGGCACGTGGGTGATGCGCACCGCCGAGTCCGTGGTGTTGACGTGCTGACCGCCCGCACCCGAAGCGCGGTAGGTATCGATCTTGAGGTCGGCCGGATTGATATCGATGCTGAAATTGTCATCGATCACCGGGAAGACCCAGACCGAGCTGAAGCTGGTGTGACGCCGGGCCGAGCTGTCGTAAGGCGAAATGCGGACCAGGCGGTGGACGCCGCTTTCGGTCTTGGCATAGCCATAGGCATTCTCGCCCTTGACCAGGATCGTCGCGCTCTTGATGCCGGCTTGCTCGCCCGCCTGGTATTCGATCGTCTCGACCTTGAAGCCGCGCTTTTCCGCCCACCGCGTGTACATGCGGAACAGCATTTCAGCCCAGTCCTGGCTTTCGGTGCCACCCGCCCCGGCATGGATTTCGATATAGGTGTCGTTGCCATCAGCCTCGCCCGCCAGCAAGGCCTGGACCTTGTCCTGGTCGGCGCGGTCGGCCAGCTTGGCGAGCGCTTCGAGGCCTTCCTCGACAGTCGCTTCGTCGTTCTCCATCTCACCCAGTTCGATGAACTCGATCGCATCGGCCTTCTGCGCCGAGATATCCTTGACCGTGCCGATCGCGGCCTCAAGCCTGCGGCGTTCCTTCATTACCGCCTCGGCTTCCTTGGGATTATCCCACAGCTTGGGATCCTCGACCCGAGCATTCAGCTCGTCGAGCCGGCGCAACGCGCGGTCCCAGTCCAGGAACTTGCGGACGAGGGCCAAGGCGGCGTCGATCCGGTCGATATGGGCCTGCCCTTCGGCACGCATGGTTCTTCAACTCCGTATTTTCAGGTACTCGGCCCCGTCTGCGGGCCCGATTAGCGCACGGCCCCCGATTGTAAAGCGGCGGGCGCTCAGCGCTTGGTCTTGCGCAGCGCCTGCACGGCTTCCAGCGTCAAGCGGACATGGTCCTTGTAGTCCATGTTCGAGTGCACGAACCGGACCTTTCCATCCTGGCCGATGACATAGCTGGTGCGGGTGGTCAGGCCGGTCGAGACACCTTCCCGCTGCAGGTCGACGTTATAGGCCTTGATGATCGCCGGGGTGGCAATGGCGACGGCGAACTTGTCGCGGCAGGCTTCGGTCGAGAACTTCTGCAGGGTTGGCAGGTCATCGGCCGACATGCCGACCACGGTTGCCCCGGCCGCGGCGAACTGCGGGCTGGCATCGGCGAAGGCCTTGGCTTCCAGCGTGCAACCTTGGGTGAAGGCCTTCGGATAGAAATAGAGCACCACCGGTCCCTTGCGCAGCGCGGCGCGCAGGTTGATTGCGAAAGGCTTGCCGGCCTTGGCGCCTTGCGTCGCAAAGACCGGGGCCGTTGCGCCGACCGGCAGGTTGGCGGCAGCCGGCGCAGCGAGGGCGACAGCGGCAAAGGCGGCGAAGAGGGGACGAAGGGTCATCGGCAGTGCTCCGGGTTATTGGATGGCGACAGTGCTGTCGGCGGCAATCTGGGGTTCGGCGGCCTCCTCGCTGGCGGTTTCGGCTGTCCGGGCCTGCGAGCCGCGGCGGATCTGGGCGATCAGGGCATCGCGCTGCTTGGCCAGATCGTCCTGCCGGGTGGTGCGCGCCACTTCGCTATCGGCCTTGAAGGCTTCCCAGATGATCGATGACTTGGGATCATCGGTCGGGCTGCCGGCAAAGACCTTGCTGCCGGATACCCGGTCGATCTTGACCCAATGGATATTGGCCGGGGCCACGAAGGGCCGGTCATACCAGCGGTTGCGGCTTTCCTGGATGAACTGCTTGAACATCGGCGCGGCAATCGAGCCGCCCTGGGCATAGCCGCCGAGCGAGCGCGGCTGGTCATAGCCGAGGTAAACCGCCCCGACGATGTCCTGCGATCCGCCCGCGAACCAGACGTTGGTCGGGCCGGTCGTCGTCCCGGTCTTGCCGAATAGCGAGAGATTGAGATCGCGCAGCACCGTGGCCGTGCCGCGGGTCACCACGCCTTCGAGCATGTGAATCACCTGAAAGGCGGTGCGCGGGTCCATCACCTGCTTGCCGCGCTTCGCGAGGCGGGGCATCGGCTTGCCATCCCAGTTGGCCATGTTGCACTTTTCGCAGCGGCGACTGTCTGCCCGCCAGATCACCTTGCCGGTGCGGTCCTGCACGAAGTCGATCAGCGTCGGGGTGTACTGCACGCCGTTGTTGGCCAGCGAGGCATAGGCATTGGCCATCTTGAGCACGGTCGTCTCACCTGCGCCGAGCGCGAAGGACAGGTAGGGCGGATACTTGCCGATCCCGACCCGGTCGATCTGGCGCGACACATTGTCCATCCCGGCATCGTTGGCGATCCGCACAGTCATCAGGTTGCGCGATTGCTCCAGACCCCAGCGCATCGTGTGAGTGCCGCCCGCCCCGCGCATGTCGAAGTTGCGGAAGCACTTCTGGCCCAGCTGCGCGCCCTGGTAGACGCAGAACTGCCCGTCCAGCACTTCGCTGGCTGGGGTCATGCCGTTGTCGAGACCCGTGGCATAGACAAACGGCTTGATCGTCGAGCCCGGCTGGCGCTGGGCCTGGGTGGCGCGGTTGAAGCTGCCAAGCCCGGCGTCAAAGCCACCCTGCACCGCCAGCACCCGCCCCGAATTGGGATCGATCGCCACGAAGCCGCCTGAAACAGCCGGAACGTTTTTCACCGCCCAGGCATTGCCGTTCGGCGCGGCAGCAATGACATCGCCAGCGCGCAGCGAGTCCGGCAAGGCAATCAAGGGTGCCTTGCTGCCATCGGTGAAGCCAATGGTCGCCTGGTTGCCAGAGCGCGACAGCACCACGCCGACCCGCCAGTTCTGATAGGAAATCGACTTGCCGGCCGCGATCAATTCGGTCTGCCAGCTGTCCGGATCGACCTTGATCTTGGCAATCGGGC
>DKII01000042.1:287-12655 GCA_002454125.1 Novosphingobium sp. UBA6722 | reverse complement strand
CCCGCCTGCAGGTGGAACACCCGGTTACCGAACTGATCACTGGCCTCGACCTGGTCGAGCAGATGATCCGCGTTGCCGCTGGCGAGAAGCTGGCCTTCACCCAGGACGACATCAAGATCGACGGCTGGGCGATCGAAAACCGCGTCTATGCCGAAGACCCCTATCGCGGCTTCCTGCCTTCGACCGGCCGCCTGGTGCGCTATCAGCCGCCGGTGCCGGGTTGGGAGGACGATGGCGAAGCCAATGGCCGCCGCGGCCTGGGCGGGGTGCGCGTCGATGACGGCGTCTATGAAGGCGGCGAAGTCTCGATGTTCTATGACCCGATGATCGCCAAGCTGATCACCTGGGGCCAGACCCGCGACGAAGCGGCTGACTTGCAGATCGCCGCGCTCGACCGGTTCCAGCTCGAAGGGCTGGGCCATAATGTCGATTTCGTCTCGGCGATCATGCAGCACCCGCGCTTCCGCTCGGGCGAACTGACCACCGGCTTCATTGCCGAGGAATACCCGGACGGCTTCACCGGCGCGGCGACTTCGGCCGAAACGGCCAAGCACCTTGCCGCCATCGCCGGTTTCATCTCCACGGCCCGCGCCGACCGCGCGCGCCAGATCGATGGTCAGCTCGATGGCGAGCTGGAGCCGCCCTATGACTGGGCGGTGACGATCGATGGCACGACCTATGCTGTCAGCCTGGACGAAGAGATCACCGTCGATGGTGAAGAAGTCGACCTGGCCATGGAATACACGCCCGGCGAGCGGCTGGTCGAAGCCGAGGTGGGTGACATCAGCTATGGCGTAAAGGTTGAACCGAGCCGCACCGGTCTGGTGATGACCACGCGCGGGGCAATCCACAAGGTGCAGATCCTGCCCGCCAGCGTGGCCCACCTGACCAAGCACATGATCGAGAAGGTCCCGCCGGACCTCTCCAAGTTCCTGATCTGCCCGATGCCGGGCCTGCTGGTGGCGCTCCACGTCAATGAGGGTGACAAGGTCGAGGCCGGGCAGCCGCTGGCCGTGGTTGAGGCGATGAAGATGGAAAACATCCTCCGCGCCGAGAAGTCCGCGACCGTGAAGAAGGTCAACGCCAAGGCCGGTGACAGCCTGGCGGTCGACGCGGTGATCCTGGAACTCGAGTAGCGGGCCGGGCGTTTCCCGCCATGCCCACCGTCTGGACCATCGGTTACGAGCAGACCGCGATGCCGGCCTTCCTTGCCGCGCTGCAAGGGGCGGGCATTGAGGTCCTCGCCGATGTCCGCGCGATAGCTGCGTCACGAAGGCCAGGCTTCTCCAAGAACGCGCTGGCGGCAAATCTGGCTGAAGCAGGGATCGAATACCGCCACTTTCGCGCGCTTGGCACGCCAGCCGATGGCCGGGCGGCGGCGCGAGCGCTGGATCTGCCAATGCTGGAGCGGATCTATGCCGGCCAGCTGGAGCTACCCGAGGCGCTGGCGGCCGGGGCGGAGCTCGCCGCACTGGCCCACGAACGTCGTACCGCGCTGCTTTGCTATGAACGCGAACCCGGCTGCTGCCACCGCACGCTGCTGCGCAAAGCGGTGCTGGCGGATTGCGAAGCGGTTGACCTTTACCCTTAGCCGATCAGCGCCACGGCCCGGATCCACCCGGCGCTGGCGCCTTCGATCTTCACCGGGAAGCAACTTAGCTTAAAGCCGTGCGAGGGCAGGGCGGCCAGGTTGGTCAGCTTTTCGATCTGCCAGTAGGGGCGGATGCGGCCGGCCTTGTGGCCTTCCCAGATGATCGCCGGGTCGCGCTTTTCGGCCCAGCGCTTGGCTGTGTGGCTGAACGGTGCATCCCAGCTCCACGCATCAGTGCCGACCACTTCGACCCCGCGCTCGGTCAGCCAGAGTGTCGCTTCGGCGCCGAGGCCGACGCCCTGGTCGGTGAAGTTCTCGGTGCCATAGACTGCGCCTGACTGGACCAGCACGATGTCGAGCGGCTGGAGCGTGTAGCCGATCCGCTCCAGCTCCGCTTCGACCTGGGCAGCGCTGACCACGGTGCCGTGGGGCAGGGCGCTGAAGTCCAGCTTCACGCCGGGGCGGAAGAAGCGGTCGAGCGGGGCCTCGTCGATGCTCGGGGCCTTGCGCGCGCCGCTGTCCGTGGTTGAATGGTAGTGCCACGGCGCGTCCATATGGGTGCCGTTGTGGGTGGAGAGCGTCAGCGTCTCGACCGCCCAGCCTTCGCCATCGGGCAGGTCTTCCTTCTGCAGGCCAGGGAAGAACAGCGCGATCTGTTCCCAGCTGGTCTCATGCGTGGTGTAGTGGATCTGCGGCCGCATCACCGGCGGGTCGGACACCACATCATTGGTGATCGGAATCGAGAGATCGATGAATTTCATTTTGCCACCCGCCTTGACCGGCTTTACGTTTACGTTAAGGTCAACTCATGAGCCTGCCTTCGATCCTAGCCGCTGCCCGTCCGACCGCAACCGGTCTTGTCGCCACGATCACTGAAGAGTGGATGCAGGGCCGCACCTCCTATGGCGGGCTGTCCTCGGCCCTTGCGCTAGAAGCCGCGCGCCAGGTGGCGGATGATCTACCGCCACTGCGCTCGGCCACGATCAATTTCGTCGGGCCGCTGGCGGGCGAGGTGGAGGTTGCCACCCGGACCTTGCGCCGTGGCCGCAACGCCACCTGGGTCACGGCCGAGGTGACCAGCGAGGCCGGGGTCGGCCTGACCGCCACCTTCGTGTTCATGGGCCCGGTGGAGAGCAGCCTGCACCTTCACGATGCGCCGCCGCCCCAGGGCCTGATCCCGGTCGACGAGGCCGCAGTGCTGCCCGAGCACCTTGGCCCGCTCTTCACCCGCAACTTCGAACGCCGCTTCGCCATGCCGCGGACCGATGACAAGCACCCCGAGCTGGTCTGGTGGGTCCGCCTGAAGGAGCGCACCGGGATCGACCCGATGGTCGAACTGCTGCTTTGCGCCGATGCCCTGCCGCCGGGGGTGATGCCGCTGATGAGCAAGACCACGGCGGTCAGCTCGATGACCTGGATCGTCAACCTCCTTACGCCGGCGCCCGTCAGCCGCGATGGCTGGTGGCTGCTGCGCGCGGCCGGCAATTATGCCGAGCACGGCTGCTCCAGCCAGGACATGGGTATCTGGAACGCCGAGGGCGAAGCGATCGCCGCCGGCATGCAGTCGATCGCCTTGTTTGGCTGAGGCACCGTGTAGCCCTCTCCCCTTCAGGGGAGAGGGTTGGGAGTGGGGGCGGTAAACGCAGCGCCCGCAGTTGTAAGGGGACAGGACTGATTAGAGTCCGGTGAGAAGCGGTGAGAACCGACGGCAACCGGTAAAATCGGCGGTTTTTCGGCATTCATGGGGCCTCCTGGGCGCGGAAATTGGCTCGGCGCACTGTCTAGAGTCTTGGTTAAAATAGACGGTCGATTCCCAAGACCGTTTGGAGTCGCTGCAAATCGAGCATTGCCCTTCTAAGGCGCGATTATCGGCCATTTATGCCCCTCTTGCAGGCCAATTAGAGGCCGTTGAGGCACCGATTAAGTGGGGCAAGTGGGCGCAAATCGTGCCCCAGTTCGCCTGCAGGGCCGATCGAGCGCGAAAATGGCGGAATTCCGGCTTCTCAAGCCCATGCGCGACGCAGATCACGAGCGCTCCGAGCAGCTGGAAGTGGGCGCATTTTTTCCGCCCCAAGTCGGGGCAAACCTCATCCCGCGCGGCTAGTCTTCATGGCGGTACTCCTGGGTGTTGTCGTGCAGGGTGGCGGCGCGGGTTACGGCGGCAACTACATCGAGTTCAGAGCCAGCGGTCAACACCCCGACCATCGCCTCGATCGCGCGCCGCTCACGCCGCGATAGCTGGGCGAACCTAGCAACAAAACGTCTCATTTCAGCACTTTCCTGTGGGGCCTGGCGTTGTCCCGTCAGGATGTAAGCGATGTCGATGCCGTGCTCATTAAGCTTCAGCAAGTAGGACGCGTCCGGCGCCCGTTGCCCGGTCTCATAAAGACCCTGAGCACCCTTTTTCACGCCGCCCAACGCAGCAAACCGCTCTTGGTTCAGCCCGATCGCCTCTCTTGCCTCGGCAAGACGCCTGCCAACAGGAGAAAGCACATTCATGCGTTGACAGGCCTACATTTGTGGTTAAAACACGCTTTTGTAGTCCACGAATGAAGGCTTCGAGCCATGATCACCGATGTGTACCATCCTGAAGACATCAAAGCGGCGATCCGCAAGCGGTACCGCTCGTTGCTGGCGTTTGAGCGCGCGCATGGCCTAACTGACCGATCGACAACGGACGTGCTGCGAGGCCGCCCGAATGCACGGGTCGAGCGGGCGATGCTTCGCGTGATGCGCGAAGACGCCAAATGGAATGCGGCGCGGTCCATTGGTGCGGCTGATAGCAGCCGTGATGCCACTGCGCACCCCCTGAATGAACAGGCGGCGTGAGCGTGGGTGCGCTGGTGCCTTTCGCCTATGGCGACGCGTTGATCCGCGTGATCGAGCGGGATGGCGATCCGTGGTGGGTGGCGGGCGATGTGGCCAAAGTGCTTGGCTATCGTGAAGCCTATCACATGGTTCGCATGCTCGATGACGACGAAGCTGCCCCCCACATTGTGGGGACCCTTGGTGGTCAGCAGGAGATGATCACAATCTCCGAAAGCGGCCTTTACCACGCCGTGCTGAAGTCGCGCCGCCCTGACGCCAAGGTGTTCCGCAAGTGGGTGACCGCCGAGGTTCTGCCGGCGATTCGGAAGCGTGGCTCCTACCACCTGCCACGTCCCGAGCATGTACTGCCGGATCCGCGCGAAGAAGAGCTGGACGAGCAGCGCCAGCGGCTGCCCAGCGCCCGCGAGGAAGCGCTGCGCGACAAGCGCGCGCAGGCGCTGGCGCATGTCGAGGCGCGGATGGCCGAAGGCCTGACCAAGAGTGCAGCGATTGCCGAGGCGGCCGAAATGGTCGGGCGCAACCCATCGACAATCTGGGGCTGGTTCAATTTGGTCAAGATGGTGCCGGAGCGGGACTGGGGGACGGCGCTACGTGTGACAAAATGTCACACGTATACGGGTGGGTCGATTCCGTCGCCTCGGCTTTCGGGCGCGGGAAGCGCGAAATCTACCGCGCACTTCTTAGAGGCCAATTAGAAGCCCTTCAGGGGCGCTTTATCCTATCCATCAACGACACGCCTGAGGTGCGCCAGATCTTCGGCCGGTTCGCGATCGAGGAAGTCCAGCTCAACTATCGGGTGAGCGGGAGAGTGACACCGGCCAGGGAACTGATAATCTCCGGTCCCTGAGGAGAACGAGATGTCCATCTACGACCGCAGCCAGTGGCCCGAGCCGCAAGCCAATCCGATCATCAGGCTGCTGGAGAGCGGAAGGGAGTGGTTCACCAATGAAGAGGTGGTTGCCGCGCTAGGGCTCTCTGCTGGCCGAGCATTGCTGTCGAACGGGACCAGCTTCGCAAAGACTTTGCGCGAGGACGATGCGGCCATCGAATCGCGTGGCTGGATGACGCCGACGACTTCGATCTCCCGCAGCAATGGTGGGACCGTAAGACTCTTCAGCCGGCGTGCCGTTGTGTTGGCCGGCATGAGGAGCGAGACGGTTGCCGCAGTCGCCTTCCGGGACTGGCTGGCATCTAGGGTTGCCGAGGGCGTGTTTGACGCTATGGCGACCGCAGCTTAGCCGGTGATCAGTGCTACAAAATGTCTTGGGAAAAGTGCAGAACGTCTTGTCCCGCTACAGTCGAGCTGGCCGGCAAACTGGGCTTCGAACTGGCGGCGCACTTCGGCGCGGCAGGCCTTCTGTTCCTGCGCGGCGCGGCTGCGCGATCCGGTGGCCGTGGCATTGCGGCAGATCTGCGCTTCGGCACCATCGACGCGGCGTTCCAGCGTGGCGCGGCCGGCGGCGCTGTTGAGGTTGAGATCGTCGGTCTTGATCACCAGGCCACCGCTGGTCTGGGCCAGGGTGGGGGCGGTGCCGGCGGTGAGCAGCGCAGCTGCGATCAGGGGGCGGATAAACATGGCGGTTCTCCTCGGGACTGGCACCGAAGGGGCGGTGCGAAACCGGGATATGCTGTGTTGGTGTAGCGATACAGCAATGCTCGATGAGGCACCGTTGCAGACCGATCAAGCGCCGGATTTGCCGACCAAGCGCTGAACCGGTCCGGCGAACGGCACACAGGTTTCGGCTGTCAGCGCGCCGAATCGCGTGATAGGGCAAGGCTGATGCTGATCGCCCTCGTCTTCCTGCTGGGGATTGCCAACTTTGCAGTCCACCGCGCCGTGCTGAACAGCGAACACCCGCTGCTCGGCCAGGTGCCGTGGTTCTTTCACCTGCTTGGCGGGCGCTTCAGCCTGCTGGTTGAATTCGTCATGCTGCTGGGCGCAATGCTGATGGTGGCTGGCGGCTCCAGTGGCTGGATGTGGTTCTATGCCGGTTACAGTGCGGTCAATGCCGGCTCGGCCTGGTTGATCCTGAGCGGACGGGTCTGACCACGCCGATGGCGCGCAAGACCGTCCTCTATCACGTCAGCGATCTGCACTTCGGTTACGAAGACCGCCAGGCGCTCGAGTGGTTCGCCGCCGAGGTTGCGCGTGAGCAACCGGCCGGGGTGGTCTGCACCGGCGATCTGACCATGCGCGGCACGGCCAAGGAGTTTGCGCTGGCGGCCGAATGGCTAGCGCACTTGCCGGTTCCCGTCTCGATCGAGCCGGGCAATCACGACGTGCCCTATTACCACCTTATGCTGCGGCGGCTGGCGCGGCCCTATGCCCATTTCCACGCGCTCAAGCACCGGTTGGGAAGCGAGATTGCCCTGCCCGATGTTGCGGTCGTCTCGCTCAAGACGATCGCGCGCGCGCAGCTGCGCCTGAACTGGTCGAAGGGGCGGGTGAGCAAGCCTGACCTTGATGCCGCGCTCCATGGGCTCAGCCATCACCGCGATGTCCCGCTCAAGCTGGTCGCCTGCCATCACCCGCTGGTCGAAGCCGATACCCACGCCACGGCATCGACCCGCGGCGGCAAGCGTGCGCTGGCGGCGCTGGCGCGGGCGGGGGCGGGGGCGGTGCTGTCGGGGCACGTCCATGACCCCTTCGACAAGGTCGTCGAGATCGATGGTCAGGCGATCCGCATTGTCGGCGCTGGCACGCTGTCGCAGCGGCTGCGCAGTTCGCGCCCGTCGTTCAACCGGCTGGTGCTGGACGGTTCCAGCGATTT
Source organism: Novosphingobium sp. UBA6722 (assembly GCA_002454125.1). Classification (GTDB taxonomy): domain Bacteria; phylum Pseudomonadota; class Alphaproteobacteria; order Sphingomonadales; family Sphingomonadaceae; genus Novosphingobium. The sequence goes on along the minus strand of DKII01000042.1, from coordinate 5,464 downwards.
CACCGTCGAGGTGCGGACACTGTAGCTCCGCGCCGGGCGCGGACCTTGCCTTCAACTGCCTGGACCAGCGCGGCGAGATCCTCGCGGCTGACATCAAGCACTTCGTCCCACTCGGCCAGCACTGCGTCGAGATCGCTGTCCTCGATATGGCCGATCCAGTCCGGCTGCACCGGCTGCGGCGGGGCGTGGTGCGGATAGGAATGGCCGGTCAGGCGGTTCCAGGCGACACCTGCCCCCAGCAGCACCAGCACGTTGAGCGCCAGCGGCATGACCAGGAAGCCAAGCCCCGCCGCCGCGACGCCCGGGCTCGACACGGCGGTCAGCAGCACGGTCCCACCCGCCGGCGGATGCAGGCAGCGCAGCAGGCTCATCGCCGCGATCGCCAGGCCGACCGAAAGTCCGGCCGACAGCCAGGTTGCGCCGAGCACGGCATGGACGCCGACCCCGATCGCCGCCGCGACAAGGTGACTGCCGAAGACGGGCCAGGGCTGGGCCAGCGGGCTTGCCGGCAAGACAAAGACCAGCACCGCCGAAGCGCCCATCGAGGCCACCAGCCAGGGCAGGGCGGGATCGCTGCCCAGTGCCAGGCGGCCGATTAGCGCGGTCAGCGCAATCGCGAAACCAGCTCCGATCGCGCCGCGCAGCCAGCCGATCCGGCCGGCCAGCATCATCCGTGCAGGCGTGGCGGCTAAGGGGGCGTGCGGTTCCATCGGCGGTCCATCCCAGGCTGTGGTGCCAAGAAAAAGGGGCCGACCTTGCGGCCGACCCCCTGTTTCCTTGCCGTGCGATCCAGGCTCAGCGCTTGCTGAACTGGAAGCTCTTGCGAGCCTTGGCCCGGCCGTACTTCTTGCGCTCGACCACGCGGCTGTCGCGGGTGAGGAAGCCAGCGGCCTTGACCACGCCGCGCAGGACCGGTTCGAACTTGGTCAGCGCCTGGGCGATGCCATGCTTGACGGCACCGGCCTGGCCCGAAAGACCGCCGCCCTTGACGGTGGCGATCACGTCGTACTGGCCAGCACGATCGGCAATCTGGAACGGCTGGTCGATCACGAGGCGCAGCGTCGGACGGGCGAAATAGACCGACTGGTCACGACCGTTGATCACGACCTTGCCCGAACCGGGCTTGATCCAGACGCGGGCCACGGCGTCCTTGCGGCGGCCGGTGGCATAGGCACGGCCCTGGGCGTCGACTTCCTTTTCACGGAGCGGCGCAGCCGGAGCGGCGGGGGTGGCAACATCGGCAGCAGCGCCGAGGTCGGCCAGATCGTTGAGCGTGGTGTCAGACATCAGGCACCCACCTTGTTCTTGCGGTTCATGGCAGCGACGTCGAGCGGCTGGGGCTGAGTGCCCGCATGCGGATGCTCGGCACCGGCGTAGAGGTGAAGGGCGCGCATCTGGTTGCGACCGAGCGGACCACGGGGGATCATGCGCTCAACCGCCTTTTCGAGCACGCGCTCGGGGAAGCGGCCGTCCAGCACTTTGGCGGCGGTCACTTCCTTGATGCCACCGGCATAACCGGTATGCTTGTAATAGGTCTTCTGCTTCAGCTTGTTGCCCGTCAGCTTGACCTTGCCGGCGTTGATCACGACGACATGATCGCCGCAATCGACGTGCGGGGTGAAGCTCGGCTTGTGCTTGCCGCGCAGATGATTGGCGATGATCACGGCGAGGCGCCCGACCACCAGTCCTTCGGCATCAATCAGATGCCACTTCTTTTCCACCTCGGCCGGCTTGATCGACCGGGTGACCTTGGAAAGCGCCTTCATGGCCACTCCCTTTCTGAAAAACAGGTCAAATCCCACATTCGCGACGCTGGACGGAATCGCTTCCATCAGCGCGGGAAGGCGGCCCAATCGTCGAAGGTGGGGCAAAAGTCAAGCAAACCAGCGCTTCTGCTGAGAGGTAAAATAATACCGTTCAGGGCTGGGCGCGCTCAAAGGTCCAGATCTCGCGCGAGGTGCGCCGCGTTCCGCCCAGGTCGGTCAGCACCGTGCGCTCGACCCGCGCCGGCAGGGCACCGGGCGTCAACCCTTCGCCGCGGATCGTCACCGTGATCGAGCCGCGGCTGCCATCGGGCAGGGCAATCTCGCGGCTTTCGACCGACTCGGCGCGGGCCGGGCTGAATACGTCGATCGGCCAGGCGGTACCGCCGTTCCCGGCCATGACCACCTGGGTTAGCATCGTATTGGCCTGGTTGCGGGCACTGGGCGACATCAGCGCCCCGGCAATCATCATCTCGCCCAGCGCGACGGCCTTGGCGCGCGAACCATCGCCAACCGGCGGGTCGCTGCGCGGCAGCAGGCGTCCAGCCGCATCGAGCCGGATCGGGAAGAAGCCCGGTTCGGCCCGGTTGCGCTCCAGCCCCGCGAACTGTTCGAGCGAGGGCGGAACCTCGACCGTGACATCGCGCAGCTCGCCCTCAAGCCGCCAGCCGCTTTCCTCGGGCCGGAACCAGATCAGGTAGCGGCGTGTCGCGCGCACTTCCTTGCCATCGACCAGGCTGCGGACCACGGTGCGGCTGACCAGGACCGGCCCCTCTGGCGGCTTGAACACAACAGCAGCAGGCGCGGCCGGCGCTGCCTGGACGGCCGCTGCCGGTCCCAGGGCCGCGATCCCGGCCAGCAGGATTGCCCGCGTGCTCATCCCGGCCCCATCGCGAATCTGCGGCGCACCCTGCCCTCACCCTTGTACTGCCCCGTTGTTTTCCGGGGCTATTCGCGCAGGCTGCGGCGCGTTCGTCAAGCCTTGGCGGCGCGCCGGCCCAGGGCATGGGCGCCCCAGACCGTGCTGGCGACCAGCAAGGCCCCGACCAGCTGGTGGGCCACGGCCAGCCACAGCGCCATGCCGCTCATCACCGTTGCAATGCCAAGCAGAACCTGTGTGCCGAAGGCCGAGTGGATCGCGATTCCGGCGCGGCGATCGATCCCCCGCAGGCGCCGCGCCATGATCACGAGGATCGCGACCACCACCCAGGCCCACCAGCGGTGGACGAAATGCGTGAGGAAGGGATCGTTGAGCAGGGCATGCAACTTGCCCGCGGCCCAGTCGATCCCCTCGGGTACAAGGCTGCCCTGCATCAGCGGCCAGGCATCCCAGTTGAACCAGCCCGAACCCGCAACATAGCCAGCGCGCATGCCCGCAACCAGCGCCCCGAAGAACAGCTGCAGGGCCAGCGCGGCCAGGGCAAGCACGGTAAAGGGCGTCAGCCGCGCCCGATCTTCGCCGCGGGCCAGGGCGCGCAGATCGAGCGCGGTCCAGACCAGCCCGCCCAGCGTGAACAATGCGACCAGCAAGTGCGTCGCCAGGCGGAAATGGCTGACGCGGACATCGGCGCTGAGACCGGATGAGACCATCCACCAGCCGATCGTGCCCTGCAGCCCGCCCAACGCGAGCAGCGCGACCAGGCGGCCGTGATAGCCCTTGGGAATCGCGCCCTTGATCCAGAACCAGGCCAGCGGCAGCGCAAAGGCCAGTCCGATGATCCGGGCGATCAACCGGTGAACCCATTCCCAGAAGAAGATGAACTTGAAATCCGCGAGCGTCATGCCAGCCGGACCGGTCACCTCGATATACTGCGGGATCTGCTTGTAATCGTCGAACGCCTTTTGCCACTGCGCCTCATTGAGCGGAGGCAGCACGCCCGAGACCGGTTTCCATTCGGTGATCGAAAGCCCGGATTCGGTCAGACGGGTGATCCCGCCGACGGCGACGATGAAGACCACGAGGGCGGCGACGGCGAAGAGCCACCGGGCAAGCGCCAGGGGCCGGGGAGAAGCAGCTGTCATGAGCGCGCCCCCTGCTCCCGCGCGCGAAAAAGCGCAAGCGGGGTTTTGGGCCCACCTTGCGGGATGTAATACTATAACATATATACCGGCCTTCATGCGTGACGCCCTGCTCTCGATTCGCGGCCGGCTGGACCGGTTCGGCGTGCTCCTGTCGGGGTTGTGCATGTTGCATTGCCTCGCCGGGCTGCTGCTGGTCGCCGGACTGGGCCTGGGCGGGCAATTCCTGTTCGCGCCGGTGATTCACCGGGTCGGGCTGGCTCTCGCCATCGCGGTCGGGGCCGTGACCCTGGTGATCGGGGTGGTCCGCCACCGTGATCCCAAGCCCTTGCAGATTGGCGGAGCTGGCCTGGCGCTGATGGCTGTCGCGCTGTTTGTCGGCCACGGGGTGGAAGAGGCGCTGCTGACCATCGCTGGCGTCTCGCTGCTGGCCTGGGCGCACTGGCGCAACCTCAAGCTGTCCTGATTGGCGGCTCGGACGGGCTCACCTGTCCTTTTCGCTCCATTGCCAAATTGCCGCCGGTCGCTATCTGCGCATCGAGATGACTGACCAGCTTTCCCTGACCGTTAACGGCGAACCGCGCCGCGCCGCCCGTGGCACTGTCGCCGATCTGGTGCGCAGCCTTGAACTCGATCCGGCCAAGGTCGCGGTCGAGCGTAATGGCGAGATCGTTCCGCGCTCGACCCTTGGCCAGGTCGCGCTGGGCGAGGGCGATGTGCTGGAGATCGTCCACTTTGTGGGTGGCGGTGATCATGCTGCGATCGCGGATAGCGGCGTAGATAGCGATTCCGATACCTGGACTGTCGCCGGGCGCACCTTCCGTTCGCGGCTGATCGTCGGCACCGGCAAGTACAAGGACTTTGCCGAGAACGCTGCGGCAGTCGAGGCATCGGGCGCCGAGATTGTCACGGTCGCGGTGCGCCGGGTCAATGTGTCGGATCCGAAGGCGCCGATGCTGACCGATTTCATCGATCCCAAGAAGATCACCTATCTGCCCAATACCGCCGGCTGCTTTACCGCTGAAGATGCGATCCGCACGCTGCGACTGGCGCGTGAGGCCGGCGGCTGGGACCTGATCAAGCTGGAAGTGCTGGGCGAGGCCCGCACACTCTATCCCAACATGGTCGAAACCATCCGCGCTTGCGAAGTGCTGGCCAAGGAAGGCTTCCTGCCGATGGTCTATTGCACCGACGATCCGATTGCTGCGAAGCAGCTGGAAGATGCCGGGGCCGTCGCGGTGATGCCGCTGGGCGCGCCGATCGGTTCGGGCCTGGGCATCCAGAACCGGGTCACGATCCGCCTGATCGTCGAAGGCGCGAAGGTGCCGGTGCTGGTCGATGCCGGGGTTGGAACGGCGTCGGATGCGGCGGTCGCGATGGAGCTGGGCTGCGACG
>DKII01000042.1:0-239 GCA_002454125.1 Novosphingobium sp. UBA6722 | reverse complement strand
CGACGGCGTGCTGATGAACACCGCGATTGCCGAGGCCAAGGACCCGATCCGCATGGCCCGGGCGATGAAGCTGGCCGTCGAGGCCGGGCGCCATGCCTATCTTTCCGGACGAATGGCGACCCGCAAGTACGCAGATCCCTCCAGCCCGCTGGCAGGACTGATCTAGTTCTTGTCCGCCTCACGGCGGAATCGGCACCGGCCCACTCCCCCTCCCGACCACCCATATTGTAGCCAATAGG
>DKII01000135.1:2378-25691 GCA_002454125.1 Novosphingobium sp. UBA6722 | reverse complement strand
AAATGTTCTGACGACGGACAGTCCGCGCCATTCGGTGCGATCACCTTCACATAGTAGCGATGAAAGACGCGCTGTCGCCCGGTCGTGATCGAGCCGATCTCATAGGGACAGTCGAAGTCGCGATCGTGGTCGATCACGCAGGTCAGGCCAGCCGTGTGTGGTTCGTGGTGGTGCCAGTTCATGCTGTTCCCCTCGTCATTCTGCCCATATTTATCTTCCGAGGAGACTTCCCGCGCTCGATTACATCTGCACCCGGAACGACCAGTTCACGCGATTGCAGTCAGCCATGCGCCCGAGGCACTTCGGGAAACTATGAACGGCGTGGAAGTGTGGAGGCGTGGAGGCGCAATTTGTGTTGGCAGAATTGTGTCTGCCCGACCTTCATGTCTTACCCTTTTTGAAGAGATATCTCCTGCCTTCTGCCCACCCTTTCAAGTGAGGGTAGTCTCTACAAAAAGCATCGAAGTCGTGCCGTATTTTTTGCATCATCTCGAATGTGACATCGCCATCCATCTTGCTGATATAATCGCCTCTCACCTCAAGAGCCTGAATGGCATCGTCAGTTTCATCAGATAGGACGGTAAAAATGCGTCGGGAACCTGTCCATTGCGTTTCTGCAAATCGATCCAGCCAAGCACTGAGACCTTTGACCAATAATTCTTCTTCCCTTGGATGTCGGTGATATCTGACCTTGGGAAGATGCCATTCTGAATGCGCCGTTGAATGGTCGCTTTGCTTAGCCCTGTTTTTACAACAACCTGATTCAGATTGAGCAGGTCTTCGGGATTGAGTTTGACTTCAATCCAGACCGATGCCTGCGAATCCTCCGACGCTTCGGCGTTCGAATGTTCGTAAATTGCTGGTCGGAACAGATAGGTTTTCATCGATTTGAAGCACTCAAGCCATTGATAATATATACGAAATATGGAAAGTTGACCACTCAAGCCGGTATGGCTGCATTTAGACTCCCGCCCATTCCGGGCAGGAGTAAATTGTATGTCGAGTATTGAATGGACTGACCAAACTTGGAACCCCTTCGTGGGTTGCTCAAAAATCAGCCCGGGATGCGATAACTGCTACGCTATCAGGATGGCGAACCGCATCAAGCTCCAACACTATCAGGGCCTTGTGTCTTCGATGGATTGGACCGGCAAGCTCAGCCGTGCCCCCGAGCACATTGTGGAAAAGCCGCTTCGGACAAAAAAGCCGACTGTCTTCTTCGTCAATTCGATGAGCGATATTTTCCATGAGAACGCCGAGGACGATTGGATCGTCGAAGCATTCGCGATCATGAACCGATGCCCGCAGCATGTCTTCCAAGTTTTGACCAAGCGGCCCGCAAGGGCAGTGAAGAAGACCCGTGAGCTTGGCCTCGTCTGGGGTGACCACATCTGGGCAGGCGTCTCGATCGAAGAGGACAAGTATGCTGTCCCGCGCTCGCGGGAGTTGGCGAAGCTTCCAGCCAAGGTCCGCTTCGTGTCTTGCGAACCCTTGTTGGGTGCGCTGCCTTCCTTGCCGATCGATCAACTCGACTGGGTGATCGCGGGCGGGGAAAGCGGAGTTTCAAAGTCGGTTCGCGCCCCTGACCCGATGTGGTTTTATGACTTGCGGGATCGTTGCCACGCTGCGGGAGTGCCATTCTTCTTCAAGCAGTGGGGCACCTACAACGCGAATGGGACGCGGCAATCGAAGAAGGCAAACGGGCACCTCCTTGGTGGTCGCGAAATCTTCGAGATGCCTGCCTCGGCATACGACCAGTTGGTGAAGCCCGATCCGCGCTGGGTCCGCATCGAACGGCACGCCGCGATGTCGCCCTCGAAGCGCTTGGCCAGCAGTGGCGCGCGCTATGTGGTCAATGGGAAGCCCTCTGACGACCAGACTGAGTTTGTGCTCGGCGTTCTCAGTGATGATCCGGGGACTTACGAGAATCCCAACCGTGCGTTGACTGCTGGCTCGGGAGAGTGATCATGAGCGGAAAGTCGATGAAGAGTTTGCTGTCGATCGCGAACAATGCGGGAGTGGCAGCATGACGAGCCTGCGTGAATATCGAGCGGCGTTCGAACGCGAGGTCAGGCATTGGCCGAATGCTGAGATCGCATTTACCCGATCGATCAGGCATCAGAAGTTGATCATTCGGTATCAAGGAAAGGAAGCCAAGCGCATCTTCGCTTCCAGCGATAGCGACCATCGTGCCTTGACGAATGCAGTTTCGGACATGCGCCGCTCTCTGCGCAGCTTGGGGGCTGTGCGGGTGAAGAACGCCAATGACAATTGAGCCAACCCGATTGTCGGGTATGTTCCCGGGATGAGCAAAATCCTCACCCCATCGTCCGGTCCCGATGACTGGAAGCAGTTCTTGGCCCAGCCCGACATTCATTGGGCCATGGGGTATTCGGCGCGGACTCTCGCTCATTCGTGGGAGTCCGCGACTGGGCTGCCACCTGAGATCGAGGCTCAGATGTCCTCGGCCTTTGGTCCCAGCACCCTGCTGTTCGCGATCCCCGAACACAAAACGCCGCTGCCGGGTGGGAAGCGCGAAAGTCAGTCCGATGTCTTTGCCCTCGTGCGACACACCACAGGGCTCGCCACCTACACCATTGAGGGCAAGGTCGATGAGCCGTTTGGCCCGGCAGTCGCTGAGTGGCTGGTCGATGCGTCGCCGGGTAAGCTCGAACGGCTTCGCCATCTCTGCGATCTGCTTGGGATCGCTGAATGTCCGGGAGATGTTCATTACCAGCTTCTCCACCGCACCGCGTCGGCAATCATTGAGGCCGAGCGTTTCGATGCGCGATTTGCGGGGATGATCGTCCATTCGTTCTCGCCGGTAGGTCGGTGGCGCGAAGCCTTCGATCGGTTCGTATCGCTAATGGGTGGCGAACCGGGAGCCGATCTGCCCAGCGTGCATGAACTTCCGAATGGAAAATCCCTGATGCTCGCGTGGGCGACCGGCTCTCAGGATTTTCGGACCCGGTGAGACGCCTCAGGACCAGCGCAGCTTCGCCAAGACGGTGGTTTCCTGATCCTTGATCCCATAGAGCGCGAGGTAATCATCGAACTCCAAGCCAAAGAAGTGCGTGATTGCTTGCGGCGTTTGCCAGATGCGATACCGATGGCGCTGCAAGATTGAGCGCTCGCAGTATGCGCCGAGGGTCATCCCACCCATGCCGTCAGTGATAAAAAGTTCGTGCACATCTGGGTCGCCGAAGCGATATGGCTGGACCTTCAAAGTGTAGTAATAAGGAAGAAAACTAGACTTCTTTCCATCAATGTGATCGCGCATAATCCGTTGGGCATAGGATCGAGCAAACTTCTCCTTATCAATAAGTCCTAGTGAATCGTATTTGTAACGCATAATTTCCTTTCACGCTCTTTAACAATATCTCCTTATACCCGATTCGCGACGGTGAAGTCGAAATTAAAATGTCCGTTCGCCGATCTATATTGGTAAAAAGTTGTCCGCTCTATTTACTTAGAAGGACAGGAATACGAAGGACGCATATCCAGATTTATTGGGCAGGGCGTGGATAGCGCGAGAGTTGCCGCCCCAAGCGGGAACTCGAAGCGATGTCCTCGGCCTCGAAGGCATGCCCCGTCATGCCGCCGTTCGCCTCCTTCTGGATGACGATTATGTTGGCCGCCTCTCGGCTCCGCTTCACTTCGCCGCTCGTCGCCCAAACAGGCGGACGCAGATGCGACACCAGAGGTGCCTCACCTGCTGCCTGTTGAGAGATATCAGTCGAGGTCGGAGTTCGAGGAAATCAGAGTTGAGCCCAACACCTCGATCTCCTCGGTTGCCTAGCTGACTCCAATGCGGCCAACGGTCGCCCACACCGTTAGATCGGCGGGCGGACAAGCCTGTTCCAAAACCTTGGGCAAAAATCGGGTCATGAGATCGGCAGAAAACCGTCATCGCGGACGGTCGATTTTGGCCGCACTAATTCCAGTTGAAATGGTGCGGGTAAACCGAGACGGGAATGCTATCGGTTGGACTTGATCGGGGGGGGGCATAATGTTGAAGTGGCTGTTTCGGAAGCGGATCGCGAGAGCCCAAGCCTTGGAGAGCTACCTGAGCCACTTCGATGCAGATGAACTCGCCTATCTCAAGAACTTTACCTTGATGGGCCTTATGCCGAGTCCATACCCCTCCGGCGCGTTATCCGCGAATGACCGCATCCTACTGTGTGCCTACATCCATGCAGAGTGGCTGGTGGCGACCGGGCAGATGAAGGCAGACCCAATGGCCCGGAGCGTAGAGAGGGCTAGTTACAACATCGAACTCGCCAAGGACGCGACCCGCCTTATTGGAGCACAAGCGTCGAAGTTCTTCGAGGTGATCTCACCGCACCGCTTGAGCCAACCTGACTTGGATGACGGGCAGGAGGAGAGGCTTGGGGCTCATGCAACTGTGCTGGAACGCATTTATCGCAATCCAAAGAACGCATCCACACTGCCCGAACTGAATGATATTGGAGAAGGAACGGCTTGGTTACCAGTCCCATGAGTTAATGGCTCGCGGCTTTAACGGTATCGCTTTCTCAACTCGCTCCGCAACGATTTGATTGACGAATACCCAATCTGGCATAGCATATCCGATACCGCTTATGGATATCGCATGACCAAACGCATCGCCCTCTACACCCGTGTCTCGACCGATCAGCAGACCACCGAGAACCAGCGCCTCGAACTCGTCGCAGTCGCCGAGCGTAATGGTTGGGAGATCATCGCTGAGTTCACCGATCACGGCATCTCAGGTGCCAAGGGTCGGGATCAGCGTCCCGGCTACGATGCCCTGATGAAAGCGGTGGCTCGTCGTGAGATCGATCTGGTCGCGACTTGGGCCGTCGATCGTCTCGGACGCTCACTGCAAAATCTCGTCACCTTCCTCACCGAGATCAACGCCAAGGGCGTCGATCTCTATCTGCATCAGCAGGCGCTCGATACCTCAACACCGAGCGGACGCGCTATGTTCGGTATGCTCTCGGTCTTTGCCGACTTCGAGCGCGAACTCATCCGTAGCAGGATCATGGCAGGCTTGGCTCGGTCCACGAAGAAACCCGGGCGTCCCGCACTCGACGCCGATAAGGTGGCGAGGATCGAGCGGACACTCGCCTCGGGTCTCTCGATCAATGCGACGGCCCGCAAGCTCAGGTGCGGCGTCGGCACCGTCCATCGGATTAAGCAGCGCATGGACCAAGCTGCCTGAGGACGATCACCGTGGCGTCATGGCGGCTCATCCACGACCGTTGGACCGGATGGCGATCTGTGCGACGGTCATGAGATGAAGGACAACGACGCTCCCCAGATCGAAGCTCGCGATGAAGCTGGATCATCGCAGACCATCTCGGAACGCCCTCAAGTTGAGGAAGCGTCAGGGGATGGTGCTGGGGATGATCGGCCCGTTCCCTTCGCCCGCTCCAGTTTTCCAACCAGAAACTGAAACTTGGCCAGAATGGCCCGGCAACCCTCTTTGCCTGGGGTAACGCTGGGGTAACAGTGAGCGGTTTGCTGGGCGCTGTTGGGATCTGCAGGATGGCCGTGATTAGACCCAAAGTGCTACCAGCGGCTATTTTCCAACCAGATCTTCGGCACTAGGCGGCATTGGGCGACAATCGTTCAACCACCATTGCCGCTCCAACGCCCATGGCGCCGGTTGTGATCACCAAGCCCAACCGGCCGCTGTCGGCGTCCAACGCGTCGAGCAAGGTTGAAATCAGGATCGCCCCGGTCGCGCCCATCGGGTGGCCCTTGGCGAGGTGCCCGCCGCTGGCATTGACCTTGTCCGGATCGGGTGCGCGATCGCGCATGAATTTGGCCACGGTCACCGCGAAGGCTTCCATGAATTCGATCCTGTCCATGTCCTCGAGGCTGTGGCCGGCGCGGGCGAGCGCCTTGTCCATCGCGGCAAATCCGGCGGTAAGCGAGGCGGCGGGATCGCCGCCGCTTTCGGCATAGGCCAGCACCCGCGCCCGCGGCCGCTTGCCCAGCCCTTCGCACCCGATCAGCGCGAGCCCCGCCCCATCGCAGACCGGCGGGGCATGGCTGAGTGTATGGAGCGGTTCGAAAGTCTGCCCCTCCAGTGCCTCTGCATACTCATGCTGGAGTAGACCGAAAGCGGGCGGCATCTGGGCAAGCGCATCGAGGTTGGTCCCCGGCCGGATGCATTCCTCGCCGGTCAGCGAGCCAAGATCGAGCCGCGAGGCCTGCAGCAGCAGGTCCCTGTCGCTCGCCGCAGCGCGCTGCTGCGAGGTGAGGGCACAGGCATCGAGTTCGGGCCGGGTGATTCCCTCGGCCACTGCCAGCCGGTCGGCGGCAAGCACCGGGGGCAGGAACCGTCGCGCCGGCGGCAGGCTGGTGTCGCTGTAGAATTCAGCCTTATCGCTCAGGAACGGCGCACTGCTCATCATCTCGACCCCGCCGGCCAGCACCACCCGCTCGTGCCCGGCCGCAACCGTGGCCACGGCATGACCGATCGCCGAGAGGCCCGAGGCACAATAATTGTTGAGCGTGTGAGCAGCGCAGGTGTCGGGTAGTCTGGCATGCTGCTTGGCTGCCATTGCGACATTGCCGCCCTGGGTTCCAGCCTGGGTCACGCAGCCGAGCAACAGTGCCCCAGGATCGCTTGACGCTCCGTCAGTCCGCTCGGTCAGCGCATCGACCAGTGCCTTGACCAGCCCCGGCGGGGTCAGTGCGGCAAGCCCGCCGTCGGGCCGCGCCTTGCCGCGCGGCGTGCGAAGCGCATCGTAAATGTAAACCGCGTCGGCCAAGTCAGACACCGACGACGAAGCTGACGGAGGTAGTCGCGCTGCCGCCGACGTTGAAGGTGGCGAAGTTGCGTGCGCCCTCAACCTGGTAATCCCCGGCCTTGCCTGTCACCTGGCGCCAGGCATCCAGCATCATCCGCACGCCGGTGGCGCCAACCGGATGGCCCAGCCCGATCAGCCCGCCCGAGGGATTGACCGGCAACTTGCCGCCAAGCGCGATCGTGCCATCTTCGACTGCGCGCCAGCTTTCACCTGGCGGGGTGATCCCGAAGTGGTCGATTGCCATGTATTCGGTGATCGAGAAGCAATCGTGCACCTCTACCCCGTCGCAGCCATAGATGTCGGCCATCCCGGCCCGGCCCAGCGCATCGATCATCGCCTTGCGGACCGAGGGGAAGACATAGGGCTGGCCGCGACTGGCCTTGACCTTGGTAGAATAGAGCAGCGGCGCGGTGGAATGGCCCCAGCCCTTGATCCGGGGGATCGCTTCGAGCGGGATCCCGCGCCGCGCGGCATAGGCTGCGGCAACCTCGGCCGAGGCGAGGAAAAGGGCGGCCGCACCATCGGTCACCTGCCCGCAATCTGACTTGCGCAGGCTGCCCTCGATCGGCGGGTTCAGTTCATCGTTATTGTCGCTGAGGTGCTCCGGGGTGATTGCCCAGCTGCGGGTCTGCGAATTTGGATTGCGCTTGGCATTGCTGAAGGCGATTTCGCTGATCGCGTTCAGGTGCGCCCGATCAAGCCCGAAGCGTTCGGCGTATTCGCGCGCGACGTCGGAGAACATGTAGGGCCACAGATAGCGCGCCTCCTGCGCCTCGCGCCCAGCCCAGGCGGCGGAACCCAGGTACTCCGCCGCGCGCTGCCCCGGCACGTTGCGCATCAGTTCGATGCCCAGCACCATGGCCAGGCCATAGCGACCGGCTTCGATCTCGGCACTGGCGGCCAGGATTGCGATGCTGCCCGAGGCGCAGGCCGCCTCGTGCCGCGCGGCCGGGATTCCGGCCAGGTCCGGGTGGACGTGGCCAAAGAACCCGCCCAACTGACCCTGCCCGGCAAAGAGCTCGCCCACGAAGTTGCCGACATGCGCGACCTCGACCTCTTTCGGTTCGATGCCGGTCGCGGCGAAGGCGGCCTCGGCCACATCGCGGAACAGTTCGAACATGCCGCCGCCTTCGCGTTCGATGTTGCGCGCGAAATCGGTTTGGGCTCCGCCCAAAATGAACACTTCCACCGCCATGTCAGTCTCCTTGATCCATCATCGCCAGCGCCAGCTCGCGCACTTCGCTGCGCATCACCTTGTTGGTCACGTTGCGTGGCAACGCGGTCAAGCGGAACAGCCGCTCGGGCAGTTTGAACACCGCCAGGTCCGCCTGCCGCAGAAAGCTGGTGACATCGTCCAGGGTCACTTCCGCCCCGTCGCGCGGCACCACTGCCACGCCGATCCGCTCATCCAGCACCGGATCGGGCAGGGCAAAGACGCAGGCTTCGGCCAGCAGCGGGTGGCCGCCGAGCAGCTGGTCGATCTCTTCAGGCGAGATGTTGACCCCGCCGCGGATGATCAGGTCCTTGCAGCGCCCGACAAAGCGCAGGAACCGGCCGCCCTGCTCGATCTGGAACAGGTCGCCGGTGCGGAAGAAACCGTCCTCCGTAAAGGCGGCGGCGGTCTGTTCGGGTGCCTGCCAATAGCCTTCGAACACGGCCGGACCTTTTATCTGCAGCTCGCCGGGCACAAACTCGTCCTCGATCGGCTCGCCGCCCTGTGGCGGCACCAGTCGTGACTGCATGATCAGCGCCGGTTCGCTGCCGTGGAACGGCGTCAGGTAAAGCCCGTTGGGGAAATAGCTAGCCCGCTCGACCGGATCGGGCACGTCGTCTGGCCCGGTGATCAGGGTCATCCCCTCGTTCGAGCCAAAGATGTTGATGACTGGCAGGCCCAGCCGCTCTTGGAAACCCTGGACCATGGCCGGAGCCAGCGGGGCTGATCCTGAACCGATCGTGCGCAGGCTGGACAGGTCCACCTTGGCCAGCAGCGCCTCGTTCTGCAGTAGCATGTTGAGCACGGCCGGCGGGGCAATGGTGAAGCTGGGACGTTCGGTGGCGATCTGGGCCAGGTAGACCTGCGGATCGAACGGATGATGCAGCACCATGGTGCCGGCCACGCGGAGCCAGCTCATCGTGATCCCGCCAATCGAAGCCATGTTGATCAGCGGGAAGGGGTTCAGCATCACATCCCCGTCCTGCAGCCGCGCGGCCACATAGGTGCCCGGCGCGATGCCGACCCAGTGATTGTGGCTGCGCGGCACGCCCTTGGGCACGCCGGTGGTGCCCGAAGTCCAGCAGATCGTGAACACATCGTCGGCATTGACCGGGTTGGCCGCGCGATAGTCTAACAGCAGGTCTGGCCGGGGCGGTTCGGCCGACAGGTCCAGTGCATCGGCCGGAGCATCGGGGCCGACCGTCATCAACCTGATCTCGCTACCCAGCAGCGGGCGGACCACACCGATGTGATCGGCATGATGCATGCGGGTACCGCAGATGAAGGCCTTTGGCTTCACAATGCCGAACATCGTGGCCAGTTCGTGGCTGCGGTATTGTACTGCCACGGGGCTGACCACGGTACCGATCGTCGCGGCTGCGAAATAGAGCGCCACGAATTCGCTGATATTGGGTAGCTGGATAACGATCACGTCATCCTTGCCGATCCCCGCTGCCACCAGCGCCGCGGCCAGCCGTTCGATCTCGGCGGCAAGGTCGGCATAGGTCAGCCGCTGCGGCGTGCCAAAGGCGAAGTCGGCCCGGTTGGGCGCATCGACCAGCGCCAGCCGGCCTGCGTGTTGCTGCGCATTGGCGAAGAACATGTCGGCCAGGGTTTGGTCACCCCACCAGCCGCTGTCCCGGTATGCCTGGCGCTTACTCTCCCCGGAAACGATCATCCTATCCGCCGAGCACCGTGTTCGGCCCCATGCCGATATCGTTGCCATTGGCCCAGGTCGAATGGGTGCCTGAACAGAACCGTTCGGGCAGCACGATCCGGCAGACCGGCCCGGCCGCGATGTTCTTGGCATCGATCAGCACGCATTCGGAACGGTCCAGGCCGACATCGGCGATGAACGAGACGAGATAGCCGTCGTCCTCGTCCTTGGCATTGATCCGCGGGGCGAAGGGCGCCTCGCTGCCATAGCGGCCGGGGCCGAAGCTGATTTCCTCGCTCGTCCCGGTTTCCAGATCGTGCTTGATCAGGCCGGTGAATAGGAACCAGTAAGGTTCCGGCACGGCCGAATAGGCATAGCGGTATTTCCGCCCGGCATATTTCTGGTTGAACATGCCGAATTCCAGAATCCGGTCGTCCAGCCGCTCCTCGCGGGTTTCCCCGGTCTTCAGGTTGAAGCGCCAGCGGTGCAGCTTGGGCTTCATCAGCCCCTGGCTGAGATAGGCCATCATCCGTTCCAGCCCGTCGGGGGCAGCAGGATGCGATTTGGGCTGGGGTTCTTCCTGGAAATAGCCGTCCAGGATCACCTCGTCGCCTTCTTCCCAGGCGTTGAGCCAGTGCAGGGTGTAGGTCGGCTCCGCCTCGAACCAGCGGATGTCTTCAGGCTGGCCCATGCGCGGGATCAGGCCGAAGCGGGTCTTCTGGTCCGGGTGGAACTGCACGACATGGAGATTGCGCTCAAGCAATTCGGGGTTCCAGTACAGCGGCATGTCGTTGATGATGGCGTAGTTCTTGGTGAAAGCCATGTCGTGCGGCAGCCGCGGACCGGCCAGCGGGACGGGGATATAGTGCTTCAGCTTGTTGTCGGGCCCGACCACCCCGTAATGCATGTAAGGGGCGTGCTTGGAATAGTTGAAGAACAAGAGCTCGCCGGTTGCCTCGTCCACCTTGGTATGGGCCGAAACCCCGTCCAGCGGCACCCAGCCTTCGGTTCCGAACTGTTCGAGCGTGAAGGGATCAAGCCGGTAGCCTTCGCCGCACTGGTAAAAGGTGGACAGGATCTTGCCGGCATGGATCACCACGTCGGTCGAGGATGAGTCCTTGAGCCATTCCTGCGCCCCCCAGCCGGGCCGGGTGGACTTGTGCGGCGGCTCCATCAGCCCGGCCCACAGCGCGCGCCCGGCTTCCTGTTCGGCCTGGAAGGCCTTGGTCCGCACGAACCGGCTGCGATAGGAGGCGCGGCCGCCCTTGAAGCTGATAGCGTGGATGAAGCCATCGCCGTCGAAGGGGTGATAGCGGCCGATCGGCTCGTGCACCGGAACTTCCCCGGTCCGCACATAGACCCCGTCGATATCGTCAGGGATCGTCCCGATCACTTCCGCATCGCCATTGGCGAAAATCGCGTTCCATTCATTGAAGGTCGGCCGCCAGGCCCCCTGCATATAGGGGTGGTCCGTATTCTTCAGCGTCGAGCGGATGGTTTCGACCAACTGGGCGGTCATGGCGCTACTCCTTTTCCTCGAATCCCGGCAGCTTCACAGCTGCATCATATTCAGCTTTCAGGCGGGCGGCGATAGCCGCGATCGGCTCTACCGCGCTGACTGCACCCACGCCCTGGCCGGCCGACCAGACGTTCTTCCACGCCTTGGCATCGTCCTGGGCATTGGCAAAATCGGGGCGCTTGTCCTCAGGCATGTGGTCAGGATCATAGCCCGCTGCAATCAGGCTGGGGCGCAGCCAGTTGGCGGTCACCCCGGTGATGCCCTTCGATGGCACGATGTCACCCGCTCCTGAGCTAACGACCATGGCCTTGTATTCCGGTGCGGCCAGGCTTTCTTCGCAGGCAATCAGCGCCGTGCCCAGATAGGCCAGGTCCGCGCCCAGGACTTCAGCGGCGCGGATCGCCTGGCCGGTGGAGATCGCCCCGCCCAGCACGATCGGCCCGTCCCAGAACTGGCGCACTTCCTCGACAAAAGCGAAGCCCGCGGTTTGCCCGGTATGGCCACCTGCCCCGCTCGCCACCAGCACCAGGCCATCGACCCCGGCGGCCGCAGCCTTGCGCGCGAAGGCCACCGAATTGACATCGGCAAAGACCAGCCCGCCATAGTCATGCACCACCTCGATCACGCGCGCCGGGCTGCCCAGCGCGGTGATTACCAGTGGTGCGCGGTGACGGACGATGGCGGCAAGGTCCGCGCCCAGACGCTCGTTAGAGGGGTGGACCACCAGGTTGGCCGCCCAGGGCGCTGCTGCCGGATCATGGGCCAGTGCGGCGGTGATCGCCTGCAGCCATGCCTCAAGGTCGGCCTCGGTCCGGGCGTTGGGCGTGGGAAACGATCCGATCAGCCCGGCCCGGCAGGCAGCGATCACCATGTCAGGGCCCGACACGAGGAACATCGGCGCGGCAATCGCCGGCAAGGCCAGATTGCGCCTGAGTGTCCCGGGGATCGTCATTTCGCTCCTCTCATGGTCATCGCAACGCAAACCGGAAAGACGCTTGCACAAACGAACTCACTTGCATAATCATACTTCATTGACGTGCACAAGTGGCAAGAGCCGGCGCGCGACGCAACTCGATCTTGGGGAGGAACGTGATGATCAAACTTGCCTGCAAACTGCTGGTCGGTACCGCTCTGGCAATGCCCGGCGCACTCTGGGCCCAGGATGCCGCGCCTGACGACGAAGGCGGCCTCGATGAAATCGTGGTGACGGCCCAGAAGCGCGAAGAAGGCCTGTCGCGCGTACCGATCTCGATCGCAGCCGTTAGCGGCGATGCGATCGCGGACAAGGGCACTGCCAACCTTGAGCAGCTTTCGTCGAGCGTTCCCAACCTGCGCATCACCCAGACCGGGATCGCCAATCGCATCGCCATTCGCGGCATTTCGTCCGGCGACAACAAGGGCTTTGAACAATCGGCGGCGATGTTCGTCGACGGGCTCTATTACGGCCGCGACCAGCTGGTCCGCATGCCGATCGTCGATGTCCAGCGGGTCGAAGTTCTGCGCGGTCCGCAGCCGACGCTGTTCGGCAAGAACGCCATCGCCGGGGCGATCAGCATCATCAACCGCACGCCCAGCGACGAATTCGAAGGCTCGGTCACCGGGTCCTATGAATTCGAGCACAAGGAAACCCAGCTGACCGGCGTGCTCAACCTGCCGCTGGGGGATCAGGCCGGAATGCGGCTGGTCGGCTATTACCGGAACATGGACGGGTACATGTTCAACACCACGCTCGGCCGTAACGAGCCGAACGTGGATACGGTCTTCCTGCGCGGGACCTTCTCCCTGGGTGACAACAGTCCGGTCCAGGCCCGCCTGAAGGTCGAATATGCTAAGTTCGACGTCCTGGGCCAGGCGCGCGAGAACCTGCTGCCGCGCGGGACTTACAGTGCCTCGCCGTTCTTCTCCGGGGTCGATACCGTGCTCGACTGGCGCGGCCAGAACAACGGCTTCGACAGCAGCACCGAAATCATCAACTCCACCCTTAATGTCGATATCGAGGTTGGCAGCCACACCCTCAACCTGACCTCGGGCTACCTCCACTACAACTCGGCCGAAGTGCTCGATGTGGACTATACCGCCCTGCCGATCCTTGATGGCACCAACCAGAACGAGAAGTACAATCAGCTTTCGCAGGAAGTGCGGCTGACCTCGCCGGGCGATGGGCCGTTCACCTATATCGTCGGCGGCTATTTCCAGACCTCGAAGCTGTCTGCCAATGACAACGTGCTGCTCGGCTCGTTCTTCCAGGGCCTGGCCGGACCCTTCGCGGCGTTCCGGCCGCTGGGGGATTCGCGCTCGCTGCGCACCTTCAAGCAGACCTCCACGTTGTGGTCAGGCTTCGTCCAGGGCACCTATTCGATCACCGAACAGCTGCGGATCACCGGCGGGGTGCGCTTCAACCATGAAGCCAAGTCGGGCGATCGCCAACTGGTGATCGTGGCCGGTCCGACGAACGTCTTCCCGATCACCACGGTCCGCGCGCTGTGGGGCGCACTGCGGGTGGCCGAGCATTCGATCGCCGGCAATATCTCGGAGAATTCGACCACGCCGATGGCCAATATCCAGTTCGACGTGACGCCCGAACTGATGGCCTATGCCTCTTACGCGCGCGGCGTTAAGGCTGGCGGGTTCGACATCCGCTCAAACTCGCTGCCGACCCATCCGACTTTCCCCGGCACCTTCTTCTTCCGGCCGGAAACCGCGAACAATTACGAAGTCGGCCTGAAGTACAAGGGCCGCAACCTGGCGGTGTCGGTCAACTACTACAACACCAAGTACAAGGACCTGCAGACCCTTACCTTCGATGGCGGGATCGGGTTCAACGTCAACAATGCCTCGGCCGCGAAGGTCCAGGGGGTTGAGGCCGAAGCCCGGGTCAGCATAGGCGACCATCTGCAGCTGAGCGGCTCGCTGGCCTATCTCGACTTCAAGTATACCGACTGGCGCCAGGGCCAGTGTCCGTTCGGCACCGCGCCCAACGTGCAGCCCGGCAACTTCTGCAACTATACCGGCGCGCGCGCCACCTTTGCGCCGAAGTGGTCGGGCAATGTGGCGGCTGATTTCAGCTATCCGGTGGGTGACAGCCTGAAGCTGAGCCTGAACGTCAATGCCGATTTCTCCAGCCGGTACCAGACCAACGCGACGCTGATCGATCCCTCATCCTACCAGGAAAGCTATGCCCGGATCGGCGCGCGCCTGGCGCTGGGCAACATTGACGACAAGTGGGAGATCGCGCTGATCGGCCGCAACCTCAACAACCGGCGGATCATCCTGACTTCGGGCGCCTTGCCGCTGGCCACGACGCTGACCGGCAATACGGGCGTTGCCAATACCGCGATCTTCGACCGGCCGCGCAACGTCGCCTTGCAGGCCAGCGTGAAGTTCTGATCCAGCGGTCTGGGGCCGGGCGGGCCTGATTCCGCCTGGCCCCGGCTGCACTTGCTACGCTTTTACGAAAGGCCATCTAGATGCTGGCTGTTCTGAGCGCGCTGTCCGTCGCTGCGGCACAACCGGCCACAGCCCAGCCCTCCCTGCGTGACGCCTGTCCCACCCTGGCCGCGCAGCTCGATCCGGCTACCTTCGTCCGGGCTGACAGCAGCCTGGTCGAAGCAAAGGGCGACATGCCCGCCTATTGCCGGGTGCGCGGCACCATCCGCCCGACGATCACGTTCGAGATGCGCCTGCCAGTCGGCAACTGGAACGGCAATTACTATGTCTCGGGTTGCGGCGGCTATTGCGGAATCCTGACGACCGAAACGCCCGGCTGGGCCAACGGCATCGTCGAACCGGTCAAGCGCGGCTATGCCGCGATCCATACCGACAGCGGCCATTCGGGCACGTCGCAAGGCGATGCCGCCTGGGCCCCGAACAACCCAGCCGCGCTGGAGCTTTATGCGCATCGCTGGCTGCCGCTGGCCCACGCAGCCGGGCTGGGCCTGGTGCGATCCTACTATGGCCGCGAGGCCCGGTACCGTTACTTCGTCGGCTGCTCCAATGGCGGCCGCATGGCGCTGATCGCGGCCCAGCGGTATCCCACCTTGTTCCATGGCATCATCAGCGGCTGCCCGGCGGTTGACCTGACCAATTCGGGCGGGGCCTTTGGTGCCTGGAAGCTGAAGACCAACCTCGACGCCCAGCAGCCGGTGCTGGGCCCGGCCTTCAATCGCACGCTGCCGCTGCTGATCGAAGCGGTAAAGGCGCAGTGCGATCGTCTTGATGGCGCGGCGGACGGCCTGATCGCCCGGCCCGAGGCCTGCCGGTTCGATCCGGACCGCCTGCCCAAATGCGCGCTGGGTGTGACCCCGGGTGATTCCGATCGCTGCTTTACTACCGACGAACGGCGGGTCATCGGGCTTTGGCATCAGGGGCCGGTCAATAGCAAGGGACGCCGCCTGTTTGGCGGGATGCCGATCGGGGGCGAGCAGTACTGGCGGATCTGGTACCTGCAGGACCCGTCCAAGGCTGTTGGCACCCAACTGGCCGATGGCTTTACCCGCCAGATCGTGTTTGATCCGCGCTATCCGGATTTCTCCGCCAGCAATTTCGATTTCGATCGCGATCCGGCGCGACTGCGGCAGGATTTCGGTATGCTCAATGCCAACAACCCCGATCTGTCCGCGTTCCGCGCGGCCGGGGGCAAGCTGATCATGTGGCATGGCATGGCTGATCCCCTGGTCGTTCCGACGCAATCGACCGACTATTATCGCCAGGTGCTGAAGCAGATGGGCGGGACCCGCCGCGTGCAGCAGTTCTTCCGCTTGTTCCTGGCCCCTGGGCTCGGCCATTGCTGGGAAGCGCCGTCTGCCTCAGCGCCGGAAGACTTTGATCCGATGACGGCGATTGCAGACTGGGTCGAGCGCGGCCAGGCTCCGCAGCAGATCGTGGCGTGGCCATCGCTCCGGCAAGGGGCAGCGCTGCCTGTGTCCGAGGTCCGTTATCGGCCCTATCCCTTGCCGCCGCAGGTGGTTGCCGTCCGCCGTTGAGGCGGGCAAAGGGGCGCTGCGATGAAGCACGAAACGATCAGGGCCTGCTCGATCTGGCGCGCACTCGACGTGGTCGGTGACGTGCCCGTGATGCTGATCCTGGAACAGGCCTTCCTGGGCCATCATCGATTTGAGGAATTCGTCGCCGAAGCCGGTCTTGCCCGGTCAGTGGTCAGCAACCGGCTGGCTGGTCTGGTCAAGGCTGGGGTGCTGGCCAAGCCGGTTGGGCGGCGTGGGGGCTATTCGCTGACTGAAATGGGCCGCGATCTCTTTCAGGTCGCATTGACGATCCGGCGCTGGCAACACCGGTGGGAACCAGGCGAGCGCGACATTTCGGTGCGCTTGGTCCACCTGGATTGCGGTGCGTCGATCAAACCGCAAGCGCGTTGTGGCGTTTGCCGTGAGGAGGTCGATCCGCGTGCGGTCGATTGGGCGCCCGGCCCCGGCCTTGCCCAGGTCACCCCGGTTTATACCCGCCGCCGCCAGCAGACCGCAGCGGCCAGTGCGAAGCGCGGCACGCGGACCATGGTTGATTCGGTGATCGAGCTGTTTGGCGATCGCTGGGCGACATTGGTGGTCCGCGCCTGCTTCACCGGTATCAATCGCTTCGACGAGATCCAGCGCGATACCCTGATGGCGACCAATATCCTCTCGGGCCGGATTGAACGGCTGCTCGCCCAGGGGATCATCAAGGCGGTGCCCTATTCCGCGCACCAGGACCGGTTCGAATACCGCCTGACCGAAAAGGGCCGCGATCTCTACCCGGTACTGCTCGCCCTGCTGCAATGGGGCGATCGCTGGTTCGCCGACGAGAAGGGGCCGCCGCTGCTGCTGACACATCGAAGCTGCGGCAACCCTCTGGTAATGGTGATAGCCTGCAGCCACTGCGGCGGCTCGCTCGAACCGGCTAACACCGCCTTTGACGGCAATGTCAGCGGA
The DNA here is from genome assembly GCA_002454125.1 of Novosphingobium sp. UBA6722. GTDB lineage: Bacteria > Pseudomonadota > Alphaproteobacteria > Sphingomonadales > Sphingomonadaceae > Novosphingobium. The sequence goes on along the minus strand of DKII01000135.1, from coordinate 8,578 downwards.
AATGCGCCCGCCTGACATCGGCGTTCATTGACGGCCTGCAGAGACGAGCGGGAAGCAGCCGTTTCGCAAGCGCTGGTCAGCATGACTCCAGTGCTGCTAGGCATGTGTCCATGACCGGACTGCTTTTCGCCCTGCTTGCCACGCTGCTCGTCGGGGTTGGCGCGCGCGATCAGGTGCTGGTGGCGCAGCTGGCTGAGCGCCAGGGCGCGCGGCCGAGTTTGCTGCTGGTGGCGATTGCCAGCGGGATGGCAGCGGCCGGGCTGGCGGCCTGGGGCGGGGCGCAAGTAGCCGGGCTGATGGCGGGCAATGCGCGGCTTTTCCTGGTGGCGTTGGCGCTGGGACTGGCGGGGCTTGAGCTGATTGTCCTGCGCCCGCGCGCTGCGCCAGCCGAGCCGACCCATTCGCTCGGCGCCTTCGCGATCGTGATCTTTGCCATGCAACTGACCGATGCCGCGCGTTTCGTGGTCTTTGCCCTCGCGGCAATGACGCGGGCCCCGCTCACCACCGGGCTCGGCGGTGCGGTCGGCGCGGCGCTGGTGGTCGGGGCCGGGTGGATGCTGTTCGGACAAGCCACATGGCTAGGCCGGCTGCGGCGCGGGCTTGGCCTTGCCTTGCTGGTTCTGGCCGTGGGGCTGGGGTTGCGGGCAATGGGTGCCGTCTGATCTCCTGATCCGATCACAATCTACAGCTTAACCGGTTTAGCCGATTAATCGTGCTGCGGTAGAAGCCCCTCATTCCAACCGAGGGGAACCGCCAATGACCCGTACCGACAATTCCCGCGCCGCGCTCGTCGCCAGCCTCAACGACCTGCTGGCCGATTGCTTCGCGCTCTATCTCAAGACCAAGAGCTTCCACTGGCACGTCGCCGGCCCGCAGTTCCGCGACCTGCACCTGCTGTTCGACGAGCAGGCGACCGAAATCTTTGCGCTGACCGACCTGATCGCGGAGCGTGTCCGCAAGAATGGCGCCGATACGCTGACCTCGATCGGGGCGATTGCCCGCTCGAGCCGGATCACCGACCAGGATGCGACGACGCAAGGCGCCGCAGCAATGATCGCCGAGCTCAAGGCCGATAACGAAGCCCTGATTGCCGCGCTGCGGGAAGCCAAGGTGGCGGCCGGCGCCGCGGGCGACAACGCCACCGACGGCGCGATCGACGACTGGACCGACCAGGCCGAACAGCGCGTCTGGTTCCTGGGCCAGTTGCTCAAATAATCGCTCGCGGGTGCAGGAAGCGATGCTATGCGCGGGGCATGACCTCCCCGCGCATTGTTCCTGCCGCCACCGATAGCCAGATCGCCGACTGGCTGTTCGATCACTTGTCCGCCGCGCTGGCCGGGACCGACGGCTTGATTGCGATCACCGTGCCTGGCGGTTCGACCCCGTTCCCGATCCTCGCCGAACTGGCGCGGCGACCGCTCGACTGGGGCCGGATCGCCGTCTGGCCGGGTGATGACCGGATCGTGCCCGAGGATCATCCCGCCAGCAATGTCGGCCGCATTCGCGCGCTGCTGGAACCGGTGGGAGCCAAGGTCGTGGCGCTGACCGAGCAGGCCGTGCCGCCGCATTTCAGCGTCGCCTGGCTCGGCATGGGCGGGGATGGGCACATCGCCAGCCTGTTCCCCAACACCGATCCGCAGGCGGACGATCCGCTGGCACTGCGCCGCCTGACCCCCGATCCATTGCCGCCCGAGGCGCCGTTTGACCGGCTCAGCCTGACCATCCCGGCCCTGCTCGATGCCGATCAGGTGATCTTCGTGATCCGCGGGGCGGACAAGGTCGCATTGTTCGAGGCGGCCACGCGCGGCGAGCATGACCTGCCGGTCGCGCGCCTGCTCCACGCAGCGCACCAGCCGGTGACATGCTTCGCCTGATCCCCCGCCCGCTGCACCGGGTGCTGCTGGTCCAGGCGCACCGGGTGCGGCTGGTCTGGTGGCGGATCAGGAAGCCGTTGCTGCTTGGTTGCAGGGTCCTGGCCTTTGATGGCGAGGGCCGCATCCTGCTGGTGCGGCATTCCTATGGCAGCGGGCGCTGGATGCTGCCAGGCGGCGGAATCGGGCGGGGTGAAGAGCCCTTGCTCGCGGCCTTGCGCGAACTGGCCGAGGAAACCGCCTGCGCGCTGGAAGACCCGCGCGAGCTGGCGGTGATCGAAGAGCCGCTGGCCGGCACGGTCAACCGCGTCCATGTCATCACCGGTCGCGCGCGCGGGGTGCCGCGGGGCGACGGGCGCGAGATCGTGGCGGCGGAGTTCTTCGCTCCGGATGCCCTGCCGCCGAACTTGGCCGAGCAGTTGCAACGCAACCTGGCGGACTGGATCAGAACAGCGAGAGCTGGCTCGCCGACCTGACCGGCGGCGGCGCCTCGGGCTCGTCTTCGGTCAATTGCGACAGCGTCAGGCCCATCAGCCGGACGGGCTGCGGCAAAGGCAGCAGCTCCTCCAGCAAGGCATGGCCGATCTCGGCAAACTGGTTGCGATCCTGCACCGGCTGCGGGAGCGAGCGGGCCCGCGTCAGCCCGGTAAAGTCCTTGAGCTTTAGCTTCAGCGTCACAGTCCGCCCTTCGGACCGGCTGCGCTCGATCCGGTCCCAGCACAAGCCAACAATTCGCTCCAGCTGTTCGCGCAGCGCCGCGCCGGACGAGATGTCGTGGTCGAAAGTGCGTTCGGCGCCGACCGACTTGCGCGCCCGGTCGGCCTTGACCCGGCGCAGGTCGATGCCGCGGGCGGCGCGGTAGAGGTAATCGGCCTGGCTGCCGAAGTGTTCGCGCAGGAAGTGGATGTCCTTGGCCGCCAGATCGGCGCCGGTCTCGATCCCCAGCTGCTTCATCCTGTCTGCCCCGCGCGGGCCGATCCCGTGGAAGCGGCGGACCGGCATCGCGGCGACAAAGGCCGCGCCTTCGCCGGGGCGGACCACGCAGATCCCGTCGGGCTTGTTCTGGTCACTCGCCAGCTTGGCGATGAACTTGTTGTAGGACACCCCGGCGCTGGCCGTCAGGCCCGTTTCGGCCTTGATCCGGGCCCGGATCAGCTCGGCGATCCGGGTGGCCGAGCCGATCCCCTTCACGTCGGCCGTGACGTCGAGATAGGCCTCGTCAAGCGAGAGCGGTTCGACCAGCGGGGTATAGTCGCGGAAGATGTCGCGGATCTGGTGCGAGACGGCGGTGTAGACCGGGAAGCGCGGGCGCACGAAGATCAGCTGCGGGCAAAGCCGCTTCGCCGTGACCGAAGGCATAGCCGAACGGCAGCCGAACTTGCGCGCCTCGTAGGAACAGGTGGTCAGCACCCCGCGCGGGCCATCGCCGCCGACCGCCACGGGCTTGCCCCGCAGCGACGGGTCATCGCGCTGTTCGACGCTGGCATAGAAGGCATCCATGTCGACATGGATGATCTTGCGCAGCCCCTGGCCGGGGGCGTCGTCAAAATCGTCGAAGTCGGCAGGTTCGGCCATTTTGTCAGACTTACCCATGCGAATTCAGTCTGGCCAGCGCGGGCGGAACAGGCCAAGGGCTTGAGCCATGCCGTCAGTGAGTCCTCCTGCCCCCGGCGCCAAGCTGGGTGCCAAGAATTTTGGTGAACGCGAATTTGTCGCGCTGATGGCCATGATCATGGCCTTGCAGGCGCTGTGCATCGATTCGATGCTGCCCGCGCTGGGGATCATGGCCGAGGATCTGGGGGTGCGCGATCCCAACCAGCGCCAGCTGATCGTCGGGGTCTATCTGATTGCAGCCGGGATCGGTTCGCTGTTTCCGGGCGCGCTGGCTGACCGGTTTGGCCGCCGGCCGGTGCTGTTCGCCAGCCTGGCGGCCTATGTCGCACTGACCGTCGCCTGCGCGCTGGTGACGGATTTTACTGCGCTGCTGGTGCTGCGCGCCGCCCAGGCGATCACCAGCGCGGGCCTGTCCGTGCTGCCCAATGCGATCATTCGTGACCGCTTCTCGGGCGACCGGATGGCGCGGGCACAATCGACCGTGGCGGTGATCTTCATGATCGTGCCGATGGCCGCGCCCAGCTTTGGCCAGGCCATTCTGGCGGTGGCAAGCTGGCGCTGGATCTTTGGCGGCATGGCGCTGTTGGGGCTGGCAGTCTGGCTGTGGGCCTGGATTCGGCTGCCGGAAACGCTCGACCCGGCCAATCGCCAGTCGATCGCCCCCCGCGCCATCGCGGCCAACATGTGGACCGCCGCGAGCAACCGGGCCTCGATGGGCTATGTCATCGGCGCTGCGCTGCTGGTCTCGGGCCTGTTCGGCTACATCAATTCCGCCCAGCAGCTGGTGGCCGAACACTTCGGGGCCGGCGCGACCTTTCCGCTGATCTTTGCAGTGATGGCCGGCGGCATGGCCGTGGCCAACTTCTTCAACTCGCGGATCGTCGAGCGGTTCGGGGCGCGGCGGGTATCGCATACGGCGCTGCTGGCCTTCATCGTGGTCAGTTCGGTGCAGGTCTGGCTGGCGCATCAGCCGCACCAGACGCTGTGGCAGTTCGTGCCGGTGATGGGTCTCAACATGTGCCTGATGGGCTTCCTGGGCGCCAATTTCGGCTCGATCGCCTTGCAACCATTCGCCCGGATTGCCGGGGCGGCCAGTTCGTTCCAGATGTTCGTGCGGATGGCCCTGGCGGCCAGCCTGGGCGCCTTGATCGGCCAGGCCTATGATGGCACGGCGCGGCCGCTGGCCTGGTCGCTGCTGGCGGGCGGGATCGCGGCGCTGGTACTGGTGCTCTATAGCGAACAGGGCCGCCTGTTCCGCCGCCTGACCCCGCCGGGGGTGGTGCGGCCGGTTTCTGGCCCCGATGTGAGGTAGCCAAGGATGCAATTCGATCTGGCAGTCATCGGCGGCGGCGTGAACGGCGCGGGGATCGCGCGCGATGCCGCCGGGCGCGGCGCGAAGGTGCTGCTGCTTGAAGCTGGTGACCTGGCGCAAGGCACATCCTCGGCCTCGACCAAGCTGGTCCACGGCGGGCTACGCTATCTCGAGCATTACGAATTCGCCCTGGTCCGCGAGAGCCTGACCGAGCGCGAGGCGCTGTGGGCGATCGCCCCGCACATCATCCACCCGCTCCGCTTCGTCCTGCCGCATGTGCAGGGCCTGCGCCCACGCTGGCTGCTGCGGCTTGGCCTGTTCCTCTATGACCATATCGGCGGGCGCAAGCACTTGCCGGCGACCCGCTCGATCGACCTCCACCGCCACCCCGCTGGCGCACCGCTGAAGGCCGAGTTCGGTCCGGCGTTCGAGTATTCGGACGGCTGGGTCGATGATGCCCGGCTGGTGGTGCTCAATGCGCTTGATGCCGTGGCACATGGCGCCGAAGTCCGCCCGCGCACGCCGCTGACCGCTGCGCGCCGGATCGAAGGCGGGTGGGAGCTGGAGACGCCGACCGGCAAGTTCACGGCCAGCGCCCTCGTCAACGCCGCCGGGCCTGCGGTGCTCAAGGTCGATGGCCTGCTGGGCGAGGCGCCGGAATATGGCATGCGGCTGGTGCGCGGTTCGCACATCGTGGTCCGCAAGCTGTTCGACCACCCTTACGCCTATTTCTTCCAGCTCGCCGATGGCCGGATTTTCTTCGCGATCCCCTATGAGCGCGATTTCACCCTGATCGGCACGACCGACCGCGACCACACGGCGGGCGAGCCGATTGTCGCCAGTGAGGAAGAGATCGCCTACCTCTGCGAAGGGGCGAGCAATTACTTCAAGACGCCGATTACCCCGGCGGGCGTGGTCTGGACCTATTCGGGGGTGCGCCCGCTGGTCGACGATGGCTCGGGCAAGCCCGAATCAGCGACGCGCGGCTACCGGCTCGACCTGTCGGACGAAGAAGCGGGTGCCCCGCTGCTCAGCGTCTACGGCGGCAAGATCACCACCTATCGCCACCTCGCCGAGGAAGCGGTGGACCTGATGACCGGACGCTTGCCGGCCCTTTCAGGCAGGGCCTGGACCCGCAGCAAGGCGCTGCCTGGCGGGGACTTCCCGCTCGACGGGCTCGAACCGCTCAAGGCCGCGCTAGCCGCGCGCTATCCGTTCCTTGATGCCGGCACGGTTGACCGGATCGCCCGCGCCTATGGCACCCGGGCCGAGCGCTGGCTGAATGGCGCCGAAGGCTGGCAGGCGCTGGGCAAGAGCTTCGGCGCCGGGTTGACCGCAGCCGAAGTGGACTTCCTCCGCCAGGAGGAATGGGCCGCCAGCGCCGAAGATATCCTCTGGCGCCG
>DKII01000135.1:0-2318 GCA_002454125.1 Novosphingobium sp. UBA6722 | reverse complement strand
TGGCGCCGGACCAAGCTGGGCCTGCGGCTCAGCGCGGCAGAGCAGCAGGCGCTGGCCGACTACCTCGCCGGCTGATCGGCCCCCAAGCGCCGCCAGGCCAGTTCGGCAAATTCGCACAGCAAGGGCCGCGTATCGCGCGGGTCGATGATGTCCTCAACATTGAAGCGCTCGGCGCTGCGGAAGGGTGAGGTGACCTTGGCCAGCCGCGCGCGGATCGCCTCCAGTTCGGCGGCGGGGTCCGCGGCTGCCTCGATCTCGCTCTTGTAGGCCACTTCCAGCCCGCCCGCGATTGGCAAGGACCCCCAGTCGCCCGAAGGCCAGCAATAGCGGTACTGGTACGTATCGGCGTTCGACATCGCGCTGCCGGCAATGCCATAGGCCCGGCGCATCACGATCGAGGCCAGCGGCACGGTCGCCTTGTAGATCGCGTTCATCGCCTGGACGCCATAGCGGATTGTCCCGGCAATCTCGGCCTCGCGCCCGATCATGAAGCCCGGGTTGTCGACCAGGTGGACGATCGGCAGGCGGAACAGGTCGGCCAGCTTGACGAAACGCTCTACCTTCTCGCTGGTCTTGGCGTCCCATGAACCGCCCAGAAAACTGGGATCGCTGGCCAGCACCATCACCGGCCAGCCATCGAGCCGCGCCAGCGCGGTGATCGCGGCGCGGCCCCAGGCCCGCCCGATCTCGAACACGGTGCCCCGATCAAACACCAGGTCCATGGCCCGGCGCATCGAATAGACTTCCTTGTCGCCGCGCGGGACCAGGCTGAGCAGCGCCTCTTCACGCCGGCCAGCGGGATCGCCGCTTTCGATTCGGCGGGCAGGGGCCCCGACATATTCGGGCATGAAGCCCAGGAAGTGCCGGGCACGGGCAAAGGCCTCGGCCTCGCTGGCCACTTCGTCATCGACCACGCCGTTGCGGGTGTGGATCGCAGAGCCGCCCAGCGCCTCCTTGGCTTCCTCGTGGTTGACCGAGCCTTCGTCTTTCCAGGCCGTGCCCATCGCATCGACCACGGCCGGACCGGCGGCGAAAATCTGGGAAAGGCCGCGCACCATCACCGAATAGTGGCTGGCCGCGATCCGGGCTGCGCCAAGGCCTGCCGTCGGGCCCAGCGCCAGCGCCACGACCGGCACGGTATCGAGGTTCCGCACCACCTCGCCCCACATATGGACGGCGGGAATGTAAGTGGCGCCGATCATCTCGAGCGTCTTGACCGAGCCGCCCCCGCCAGTGCCGTCGATCATCCGCACGATGGGGAGCTTCAGCTCGTGCGCCATCTTCTCGGCCTGTTCCATCTTCCGGCCGATCCCGGCATCGGCGGCGCCGCCGCGGATGGTGAAATCGTCCGCCGTGGCGACGACCGGGCGGCCATTGATCGTGGCCTTGCCGAACAGGAACGGGGCGGGCAGCACCCCGGTCAGGTTGCCCTCCGCGTCGTAGGAGCCCTTGCCCGCGATCTTGCCGATTTCGCGGAAGCTTCCGGGATCGACCAGTGCCGCCAGCCGGGCGCGGGCATCCATCTTTCCGCGGCCGTGCTGGCGCGCAACCTTGTCCGGTCCGCCCATGGCTTCGGCCAGCGCCTCGCGGGCGCGCAATTCCTCAAGTTCCCTGGCCCAGCTCATGTCAGATCGTGCCTCTCCTCGGCCGCATGGCGGGCCGACATCCCGCTCCATCGCTAAGCCCTGTGCGCGGGCGCTGCAATGCCCCTTGCGCTTGCCCCGCGCCGACACTAGAGCGACCCGCAATTCTCCTAGCCACATATCCCACGGGGCACGATTGATGGACGACCGTTTCAACACCATTGCCGGTTGGACGCTGTTTTCGGGCGTTGTTGCGCTTGGTCTCGCTTCGCTGAGCAGCCACTACTTCCGCGCGACCAAGGAAAACCGCCCTGAGAAGATGGGCTATGAGATCGAAGGCGTGGTCCAGGAAGGCGAAGGCGGGGCTGCCGCCGTGCCGCTGGAAACCCTGCTGGCCAGCGCTGACGCGGCCAAGGGCGAAGCCACCTTCAAGAAGTGCGCCTCGTGCCACACGATCACCCCGGGCGGCGCCAATGGCATCGGCCCGAACCTGCACGCCGTGATGGGTGAAGGCGTGGCCCAGGGCCGCGGCGGTTTTGCGTTCTCCGATGCGCTGAAGTCGCATGGCGGCAAGTGGGACTGGGCGACAATGGACGCCTGGCTCAAGAACCCCAAGGCCTTCGCCGCCGGCACCAAGATGAGCTTCGCCGGGATCGGCGATGCGGCTGAGCGCGCCAACCTGCTGGTCTATCTTAACGCCCAGGGTTCGAACCTGCCGCTGCCGGCCGCTCCGGC
>DKII01000005.1:11632-35983 GCA_002454125.1 Novosphingobium sp. UBA6722 | reverse complement strand
CCGCTCAGTCGGTGATCGCGATATAGCCCGGCTGGGCGGCGATTGCCGCCAGCCAGCGTTGGACGTGAGGATAGTCGGCAAGTCGAAACGCGCCGCCTTCCTCAGCCACGTGGGTATAGGCGAACAAGGCAATATCGGCGAGGCTCAGGCCATCGCCTGCCAGCCATTCGTCGCGGCCAAGGTGTTCGTCCATAAGGGCGAGGGCGGCTTTGCCCGCTTCGATCTTGCCCGGAAGCAACCCGAGTTGCAGCTGTGACAGATTATCGCGGCCGACAAACGCCAGCCAGAACCGGGTCGTCGCAACATTGGGTTCGTGATTGTACTGCTCCCAGAACATCCAGCGCAACATGTCAGCTTGCGCAAAGCGATCGCTCGGAATCAGGGGTGACCCGTGGGCCAGCCAGACGCAGGCGGCGTTGCTTTCGGGCATGAACCGATTGCCGATCTGGAGGACCGGGATACGTCCGTTGGCGTTGACCGTTGCCAGGAATTCCGGCGTGCGGGTTTCGCCCTTGAGAATGTCATACGGCCGGCGTTCCAGCGGCATGCCAAGCAGCGCGGCGGTCAGCCGGATCTTGTAGCAATTACCCGACGCGGCATATTCGTGAAGGATCAAGGGCTCGCTCATTCGCCTGCTCCACAAGTCTCGATCCAGCAATCCAGCAGCGCCTTGGCGAGGCCCTTGTCGAGCGCTTCGGCGGCTTCCTCGACGCCTTCGAACCAGTCTTCTGCGTGGCCAGCGACCAGCAGGGCGGCGGCGCTGTTGAGGAGGACGGCATCGCGGTAGGCCCCCGGCTCTCCGAGAAGCAAGCGGCGCAGCGCTGCGGCATTGTGGGCCGCATCGCCGCCGCGCAGGTCATCGAGCGGGTGGCTGGGCAGGCCGGCATCTTCCGGACGGACTTCGGCGGGCAGCGGCGGCAGACCGATAGCGGCCATATAGCTGGTGCCTTCGATCGACAGTTCGTCCAGCCCTTCGGCGCCCGAGACGATCAGCGCCGCTTCGGTGCCGAGCAGTTCCATCGCTTGCTTGCAGAGCGCGATCAGGCCGGGCTGGGCGACGCCGACAAGCTGCCGCGAGACGCCGGCCGGATTAGCGAGCGGACCGCAGAGATTGAAGATCGTTCGCCGCCCCAGCGCCTTGCGGATCGGACCGACCCGGGCCAGCGCCGGATGGTGGGCCTGGGCGAACAGGAAGGCGATGCCCAGGTCCGGCAAGGTCTGCTCCGCCAGCTCCGAGGCGCGGGCCAATTTGAGGCCCAGCGCTTCCAAGGTATCGGCCCCACCAGCCTTGCTCGATGCGGCGCGGTTGCCGTGCTTGGCTACCGGCACGCCGCAGGCCGCGACCACCAGCGCCACGGCGGTCGAGACATTCAGGCTGTGCTGGCCATCGCCGCCGGTACCGCAGACGTCGATCGCGCCAGCGGGGCCGGCAACGCGCTTCATTCGCGCGCGCATGGCGCGGACGAGGCCGGCCACTTCCGCGGCAGTCTCGCCGCGATCGGCCAGTTCGATCAGGGTCGCGGCGATCTCGTCATCGGCCATGCCGCCATCGAGCATCCGCCCGAACAGCGCTTCGGCATCCCCCAAAGACAGGCTCACGCCAGTTCCTTCGCCTTGATGCCGCAGAGGCCAAGGAAGTTCGCCAGCATGGCGTGGCCATGCTCGGTGGCGATGCTCTCTGGGTGAAACTGCACGCCGTGGATCGGCAGATGCGCATGGCGGAAGCCCATGACATGGCCGTCATCAGAGCGGGCGTTGACCACCAGGGCTTCGGGAATGTCCTCGACAATCAACGAGTGATAGCGGGTTGCGGTGAAGGGCGAGGGCAGGCCCTTGAACAGCCCGGTGCCATCGTGAGTAACCGGCGAAGTCTTGCCGTGCATCAGCCCGCCGCGCACCACCTTGCCGCCGAAGTACTGGCCGATCGACTGGTGGCCCAGGCAGACGCCGAGCAGGGGTTTGCCAGCATCGGCGCAGGCGCCGACCAGGTCCAGGCTGATCCCGGCCTCGTTCGGGGTGCAGGGACCGGGCGAGATCAGGAAGCCCTGCGCGCCGCTGCTGACCGCCTGCCCCGCCGACAGCGCATCATTGCGCACGACCTCAACCTCTGCCCCCAGTTCCATCAGGTAATGGACCAGGTTCCAGGTGAAGCTGTCGTAATTGTCGATAACGAGGATCATGGCTTGGGGCCTTGGACCGTAAGCGGGCGGCAATCAAGCGTCAGTCTTGCCCGCGAAGCGTTCGGTAGCGCGGACGAGGCCGTCGGTGATGCCAGGTTCGGTAAACAGGTGGCCGCCATCGGGGACGATCTGCAGGTCCACCTCGGGCCAGGCCTGCTTGAGCGCCCAGGCGGCGGCCGGGGGTGTGCAGCAATCGTGCCGGCCCTGGACGATGACGCCGGGGATATGGCGAAGGGTAGCCGCCGCCCGTTCCAGCAGTTCACCTTCCTTGAGCCAGCACCGGTGGCGGAAATAGTGATTTTCGATCCGCGCGGTGGCCACGGCATTGTCGCCTTCGGCCATCTGGTCGACCGTTTCTTCGGACGGCAGCAAGGTGACCGTCACGCCTTCCCAGTGGTTCCAGGCGGCAGCGGCGGCGCGGCGCACGACGGGGTCGGGATCGTCAAGCAATGCCCAATAGGGTTCGGTCATGTCCTGACCCTCGGCCCCGCCAGCATGGGCGACGAAGCGCTGCCATTCTTCCGGGTAGAGCTCGCTCGCGCCATAGCGGGTCAGCCACTCCAGCTCCTTGCGGCTGGAGAGGAAGATCCCGCGCAGGATCAGCTCGGTTACCCGTTCGGGATGGCTGACGGCATAGGCCAGCGCGAGGGTTGAGCCCCAGGAGCCGCCGAACACCTGCCATTGCTGATGCCCGCACATTTCGCGCAGGGCTTCGATATCGGCGACGAGGTGCCAGGTGGTATTGGCCTCGAGGCTGGCAAAAGGCGTGGAGCGGCCGCAGCCGCGCTGGTCGAACAGCAGCACGTCGTAGAGCGCCGGGTCCCACTGGCGCCGATGGCCTTCGCTGCAGCCGCCGCCAGGGCCGCCATGGAGCATGACGGCCGGCTTGGCGCCGGGGGTGCCGACGCGTTCCCAGTAGAGCGTGTGTCCGTCACCCACCTCAAGCATGCCCGAGGTGTAAGGTTCGATCGGCGGATAGAGGGTGCGGCGCTCATTAGTCATATTGGCCATCATTTCGTGGCCATCAGCTTGGCGAGGTCCGCCTTCCAGAACTTCGCCCAGGTATGGGTGCCGTGGCCCTTGGTTTCGGGGCTGAATGGGAAGAGGATGAACTGCGCCTTGGGCATCAGCTTGGCGTGCTGCTGGGCCATGCCCAGCTCGGGCGGGTTGATGAAATCGTCCGAGCTGTTGATCCACAGCACCGGGACGGTGATCTTCGCCAGGTTGGGCGCCGGGTTGTAATCGCGCGAAGAGTCGAGCTGATAGATCTGGTCATTGGCGTCGGCGTCGCCATTGGCGCGGGCGGCATAGCCGGTGCGCAGGGCCGCTTCGGCCTTTTCGCGGGTCGGGTATTCGTTCTGCAGCGCCCAGGCATTGCCCCCGGCGATCATTGAGAGATAGCGCGCAGTGCGCAGGCCGCTTTCGGGCGGGCTGGTGTAATAGCCGCCGTTCCACGCCGGATCGGCCTGGATCGCGTCGATCGACATCTGCCGCCACATGCGGTTGCGCCCGGCGATTTCCATGGCGTTGCAGGCGAAAGGCGCCAGCCGCTCGGCAAAGCCGGGGCGGGTGGTGCCCCAGACGAAGGCGTGCATACAGCCCATCGAGGTGCCGAGGATCAGCTGCAGCTTCTTCACGCCCAGCCCCTCGGTCAGTAGGCGGTGCTGGCTGGCGACCATGTCGGCATAGTTGTAGCGCGGGAAGGCCATCTTCATACCGTCGCTGGGCCTTGAGCTTTTGCCGTGGCCGATGTTGTCGGGCAGGATCACATAGTGCTTGGCAAGGTCGAGCGGCTGGCCCGGGCCGAACAGTTCGTCGGCAAATTGCGGGCGGAAGAACTGGTGGCCTGAGCCGCCGGTGCCGTGCAGCACCATCACCGCATTCTCGATCTCCCCCGCCGCGTTCCGCTTCGGCGTGCCGAGCGTGGTGACGTGCATCCTCACGTCCATCTTGCCGCCCTCGGCAAAGGCGAAGTCCTTCAGGACGACATCGCGTTCGGTCGATTTGGCGCGCCAGTCTTCGGCGTGGAGCGGTGTTGCAATCAGGGCGAGGAGGGGGAGGAGCAGTTTGCGCATGGCCGGCACGCTAGCGGGGCGTTGCTCCGGGTCAAGCAGGTGGGACTATTGGCCGTAGTCCGCTTCGCCCGCCACCCGCACCGCTTCCCGTGCCGCCGCGATCAATGCCCCGGCCTTGGCTTCGCATTCGCGCTGTTCGTATTCGGGGTTGCTGTCGGCGACGATCCCGGCCCCGGCCTGGACGTGCAGCATGCCGTCCTTGACCACCCCGGTGCGCAGGACGATGCAGGAATCGAGGCTGCCGTCGGGTGAGAAATAGCCCACGCCGCCGGCATAGGCACCGCGCGTTTCGGGCTCCAGCTCGGCAATGATCTCGCAGGCGCGGACCTTGGGCGCGCCGCTGACCGTGCCAGCGGGGAAGCCCGCGAACATGGCATCGATCGCATCGTGCTGGGCGCTGTCGAGCTTGCCGACCACATTCGAGACGATGTGCATGACGTGGCTGTAGCGCTCGACCGTATAGCTCTCGGTCACCTGCACGGTGCCCGCTTCGGCCACCCGGCCAACGTCGTTGCGGCCGAGATCGAGCAGCATCAGGTGCTCGGCGCGCTCCTTGGGATCGGCCAGCAGGCTGACCTCGTTCTCGCGGTCTTCCTCGGGTGTCTTGCCGCGCGGGCGGGTGCCGGCGATCGGCCGGATCGTCACTTCGCCATCGCGGACGCGGACGAGTATTTCAGGGCTCGATCCGGTCAGGGCAAAACCCGGCAGGTCGAGGAAATAGAGGAACGGCGAGGGATTGATCCGCCGCAGCGCGCGGTAGAGGTCCAACGCGGGCAGGGCGAAGGGCGTAGTGAAGCGCTGGGCCAGCACGACCTGGAAGATGTCCCCGGCGGCGATGTAGTCCTTGGCCTTGAGCACCATGGCCGCATAGACCTCGCGCGGTAGCACCGGCTCCAGCGCGGGCAGCGGCAGGTCGGTGGTCCGCGTCGGGGCAGGGGCAGGCGTGGCGAGCCGCGCCAGCCCGGCCTCGATCCGCTCCCCAGCCAGCTCGACCATGCGTTCCGGCGCGCCGCCGCCGGGCCAGACCGGGGCAATCGCGAACAGCTCGTCGCTGAGCCGGTCGAACACCAGCAGCAGGGTGGGGCGCACGAACAGCATGTCCGGCAGGTTCAGCGCATTGGGCGCCGGGCGCGGCAGCTTTTCGATCAGGCCATAGGTTTCATAGCCGAAATAGCCGACCAGGCAGGCCAGCGCCGAAGGTAGCGGCTGGGGCACGTCGATCTTGCAGGCTTCGACCAGCGCGCGCAGCTCGGTCAGGCTGTCACCGGGCAGGGGCGCAAAGGCGCTGCGGTCATGGCGCCAGGCGCGGTTGATCTCGGCCGAGGTGCCCTGGGCGCGGAACACCAGGTCCGGATCGAGCCCGAGCAGGCTATAGCGCCCGCGCACTTCGCCGCCCTGAACCGATTCGAGCAGGAAATCGCCGCGGCCCGGTTCGATCAGCTTCACCGCCGCGCCGACCGGAGTCTCGGTATCGGCGATCAGCCGCTGCCAGACCAGCGCCGGCCGACCCTCGGCCAGCGCCGCCAGCGCGGCTTCGCGGTTGTTTAGGCCCGGCACGCGCGCTTCCCGTCAGTTGCCGCCGGACAGGCGGGTCTTGAGCGCGTTGATCGCGGCGTCGTTGCGCTTGGCACCCACTTCACCCCGCATCGCCGCGCGCAGCTGCTGGGAATATTCCTGCGAAGTGACGCGGGCCATGGTCTGCTTGAATTCGGGCAGGCGCGGATCGTTGGCGGCGACCTGGCCGGGGATCACATCGGTCACCTTGACCACGTACCAGCCGCGGTTGCGCGGCGCGCCCATCAGCTTGACCTGGCCCTTGGCGAGGGCAAACAGCATGGCCAGCGGTGGCGGGGTCTGCTGGCCCATCTGCTGGACCTGCTCACGCGGGAGATTGACCTGATCGACCGGCGGCAGCGGCAGGCCAAGCGTGGCGAGGGCCGCGCCCAGGTCGGTGCCCTTCTTGACCAGCGCTTCAACCTTCAGCGCGGCGGCGCGGGCGGCGATTGCGCCCTTGGCCAGCTGGTATTCGGCAATCGCCTGCTGCTTGACTTCGGCTAGCGGCGGCGGGGCGGCGGGCTGGATCTGGGCCACGTCAAAGACGATGAACTGCTTGCCCGGATCGACCTCGGCCAGCTGCGGCTGGCCTTCGCTTTCCATCGCAAAGGCAGTGGTGAAGACGCGGGCCAGCTCGGCCGGGGCAGTCTTGCCTTCCTGGCCAAAGATCTGGCCATTGGCGAGCACCGGCGGGGTTTCGGTGAGGGTCAGGCCCAGTTCCTTGGCCACGTCGGTCAGGGTCGAACCATTATCGAACTCTTCCTCGATCCGGGCCGAGAAATCGGTCAGCGCAGCGCGGCGCTTCTGCGTGGTCAGATCCGGCAGCAGTTCGGCACGGGCCTGATCGAGCGTCTTGCCGGCCTTGCCCTCGATCGTGTCGACGCGCAGCAGCACCCAGCCGAGCGGGGCCTTGATCGGACCCAGCACCTTGCCCTTGGGCGCATCGAAGGCGGCATTGGCGGCGGCCTGCGAAGTCTGGATTGCCAGCTGTGACTTGCTGAGCGGCGCAAGCGTGGCGACGCTGAGGCCCTTGGCTGCCGCCACGGCTTCCAGCGGCTTGCCCGAGGCTTCGGCCAGGGCGGCCTTGGCAGCGGCTTCGGTCGGCAGGATCAGCTGGCTGACCTTGCGGTTTTCGCTGGCTTCATACTTGGCCTTGTTCGCGTTGTAGGCGGCGGCGATCTCGGCCTCGGTCGGGGCCGGGACGGTCTTCAGCACGGCATCGGTGAAGGTCGCATAGCGGATCACGCGGCGTTCCGGGCGGATGAAGGTCTTCTGGTTGGCGGCGTACCAGGTGCCCAGCTCGCTGTCGCTGGGCACGGTCTTGGGGGCAAAGGCGGCCGAGGGCAGCAGGCCGATCTGGCCGGTGCGGCGCTCGGTCACCACGGCGGCATAGCGCTGCACCACGGCGGAAGGCACGGCAACGCCCAGGTCGGCATTGGCCAGCAGCTGGCGGGCCATCAGCGAATTGCCCAGCTCGCGGCGCAGCTGCGGATCGGTCAGCCCGCGCTGGCGCAGGAAGGCCTGATAGAGCTGTTCGCTGACCTTGCCGTCGGGGCCCTGAACATCGGGCAGCTTGGCAATCTCGCTGTCGATCAGCCGGTCACCGACATAGAGCCCATGCTTCTTGCCAAATTCGTGGATCGCGGCCAGATCGATCACATTGCGCAGGACCTGATCAAACCCGCCCTGGCTGATGAAATCCTTCAGCGTGATGGTCGGCTGCTCGCGCCGCAGGTTCTCAACCGTGCGGCTGACAGCGCGCTCCACTTCCGAGGTATCGACCCGGCCCTTGCCGACAGTGGCCGCGCGGTCCCCCCCGGCAACGCCGCCGAAAGTCTGGTTGCCGGCGATGTCGCCTGCCGCGAAGGCCAGGCCCAGCAGCAGCAGGAAGCCCATGACCAGGGCGAGACCGAACTTCGAATTGAAGGACTTGCGGAAGAACTGCAGCATGCCAACTCGCCAGATAAATAGA
This sequence comes from Novosphingobium sp. UBA6722, assembly GCA_002454125.1. GTDB lineage: Bacteria > Pseudomonadota > Alphaproteobacteria > Sphingomonadales > Sphingomonadaceae > Novosphingobium. The sequence continues at coordinate 28,202 of DKII01000005.1, read as the reverse complement.
TTTGCCCGCCCGCAGGCGGTCTGTCGCGCGGCTTTAGGCAGCAATTGCGGCGCGGGCAATGCCGCTTGGTCATCGAGCGGACAATGGCAGCGATGATCCACAGCCAGCTTTGACAAGCAGGGCACCACTGGCCTAGGCGCAAGGTTTGGACCGGGAGCGACCCCGGCGCACAATAAGATAGCAGGATAACAGCCATGGCTAACCGACCCTTCGTTGTCGGCAACTGGAAGATGAACGGTTCGCGCGCGATGCTCGCCGAAGCCCGCGCGATTGATCGCGGCGCGGCGCGGCACCCGGGCGTGCGCGTGGCCGTCGCTCCGCCTTTCACCCTGATCCAGGCCATGGCCGAAAATGCCGAAACGATGGTGATCGGCGGGCAGGATTGCCACGCTGCTGCCAGCGGCGCCTATACCGGCGATGTTTCGGCGCCGATGCTGGCGGACAGCGGCGCGAGCTTCACGATCCTGGGCCACAGCGAGCGCCGGGCGATGCACGGCGAGACCGATGCGATCGTTCGCGCCAAGGCCGAGGCCGCGCTGGCCGCCGGCCTTGAGGCAATCGTCTGCGTTGGCGAGACCGAAGCCCAGCGCGATGCCGGCCAGGCCGAAGCTGTGGTCTGCGCGCAGCTCGACGGCTCGTTGCCGGTCGGCGAGGGCGTCGTGGGCCGGATCACCGTGGCCTATGAACCGGTCTGGGCGATCGGCACGGGCCGGGTTCCCTCGGTCGAGGACATCGGCGCCATCCATCGTGCGATCCGCGCTCGGCTGGTCCAGATCTATGGCGATGACGGGGCTGGCGTGTCGATCCTCTATGGCGGCTCGGTCAATGCCGGCAACGCGGTAGAGCTGCTCGCGGCCGACGAAGTGGGCGGGGCGCTGGTTGGCGGTGCCAGCCTGCAGGCCGACAGCTTCCTGGCGATTGTCCTGGCTGCCGGCGGTCCCGGCGAGGAATAGCGCCAAGCTTGCAACCGGGCCTCCGCGCGCCTAGATGCGCGGGCAACTCAATCTCTCCAGCGGAAAGCCGCCCATGTCGCTCTTTATCTTCCTCACCGTCGTGCAAGCCATCGTGGCTGCGCTGCTGGTTGCCGTGATCCTGATGCAGAAGTCGGAAGGCGGCGGCCTGGGCGTGGGCGGCAGCCCGGCGGGGCTGATGTCGGCCCGCGGCGCGGCGGATTTCCTGACCCGGTCGACCACCGTGCTCGCCAGCATCTTCGTGCTGCTGTCGATCGTCATGGCGGTCATCGCCTCGGTGCGCCATGCGCCGAGCGACATCGATACCTCGCTGGTGCGTCAGGCTCCGGCGACGCAGGGCGCCCCGGCGCCGGCGAATGCTGATCCGCTGGCCGGTGCGGCCAGCAATGCGGCTGCGGCGCCGACCCCGGCGGCCAACGGCGCGGTTCCGCTCGCCAACTAACCACCTCACCGATCTTTCGATCTTTTTTTAAGCGCGCGTGGATTCGCGCGCTTGCCCTTTGTTGTTTAATAAGGCTAAGCCTCTTCTCCCATGACGCGGTATATTTTCATCACCGGCGGCGTGGTCTCCTCGCTTGGCAAAGGTCTCATGGCGGCAAGCCTGGCAGCGCTGCTGCAGGCGCGCGGATTCAAGGTCCGCATCCGCAAGTTCGATCCCTATCTGAACGTCGATCCGGGGACGATGAGCCCCTACCAGCACGGTGAAGTCTTCGTGACCGATGACGGGGCCGAGACCGATCTCGACCTAGGCCATTACGAGCGCTTTACCGGCGTTTCAGCCCGGCAGGCGGACAATATCACCTCGGGCCGGATCTACCGCGATATTATCGCCAAGGAACGCCGCGGTGATTACTTGGGCGCGACGGTGCAGGTGGTTCCGCACGTTACGGACGAGATCAAGCGCTTTGCGCTGGCGGATACCGAAGACCTCGATTTCGTGCTCTGCGAAATCGGCGGGACTGTCGGCGATATCGAAGGCCTGCCGTTCATCGAAGCGATCCGCCAGCTCCGCAACGAGCTGGGGCGTGACAAGTTCTGCTCGGTCCACGTCACGCTGGTGCCCTATGTGTCGGCTGCCGGTGAGCTCAAGACCAAGCCGACCCAGCACTCGGTGCGCGAGCTGACCAGCCTGGGTGTCCAGCCGGACCTGCTGTTGTGCCGCTGCGAACACCCGCTGCCCGAGAATGAGCGGGCCAAGATCGCCCTCTTCTGCAACGTCCGCAAGGAAGCCGTGATCCAGGCGCTTGATGCCAGCAGCATCTATGCCGTGCCGCTGCAATATCATGCCGAAGGGCTCGATGCCGAAGTGCTGCACCATTTCGGCATGAGCAGCCCGGCGCCCGACCTGTCGCGCTGGGTCGATATCGTCGACCGCTATCAGCATCCGGAAGGCGAAGTGACGATCGGCGTGGTTGGCAAGTATGTCGGCCTGCCCGATGCCTACAAGAGCCTCAACGAAGCGCTGGTGCACGGCGGCATGGCCAACCGCGTCAAGGTCAACATCAAGTGGATCGACGCAGAACTGTTCGAGGCTGGCGACGATGAGATCGTCAACCGGCTGGAGCCGATGCATGGCATCCTGGTGCCGGGCGGATTCGGGGTGCGTGGGTCGGAAGGCAAGATCGCCTCGGTCCGCTTTGCCCGCGAACGCAAGGTGCCGTTCTTCGGCATTTGCTTAGGCATGCAGATGGCCTGCATCGAAGGTGCCCGCAACACCGCCGGGATCGCCGGGGCCGGCTCGACCGAATTCGGTGAGACCAAGGATCCGGTTGTTGGTATTATCACCGAATGGATGAGCGCTGAGGGCCTGCAGAAGCGCGGTGCCGATACCGACCTGGGCGGCACCATGCGGCTGGGCGCCTATGAGGCGAAGCTGGGCGCCAATAGCCATGTTTCGTCGGTTTACGGCGGCGCCACCACCATTTCCGAGCGTCACCGCCACCGCTATGAGGTCAATTCGGCCTATCGCGATGCGCTGGAGCAGGGCGGGCTGGTCTTCTCGGGCATGTCGCCCGATGGCCTGCTGCCCGAAATCGTCGAACGGCCGGACCATCCCTGGTTCATCGGCGTCCAGTTCCATCCGGAACTGAAGAGCCGTCCGTTCGATCCGCACCCGCTGTTTGCCGGCTTTATTGCTGCGGCAGTCCAGCAGGCGCGGCTTGTCTGAACAAGTCTGGTTAACGCGGAGTGGGCAAATCGTAAGATTGCGCTTGCATATGCACCGGCGTTTCCCGTAGCCCGAATGGTAGGGCGCGCAGCGAAATTTCAGGGCTTGTCGATGGTCTGATCGTCTATTGCGACCCGGACGATCAAAGACGCGACAGGGCGGCGCGCAAGCGTCGCGGGGGTGGAGCCGCCAGGCCCCACCCCCAATTCATTAAAGCGTTGGATATCAGGCGGCTGCGCTGCTTTCGTCAGTCGCGTCGCTAACCACGCTCAGCGCCTTCTGGGTGCCGACCGGGATCTTCTTCGGCTTCATCGCCTCGGGCACTTCGCGCACCAGATCGATGATCAGCAGGCCATCTTCGAGATTGGCGGATTCGACCCGGACATAGTCGGCCAGCTCGAACCGGCGCTCAAACCCGCGCTGGGCAATGCCGACATGCAGGAACTGCCCGGCCTGCGGCTCATCGCCCTTGCGGCCCTGGATCACCAGCAGGTTCTGCTGGGCCGTGATCTCGATATCGGCCGGCTTGAACCCGGCAACGGCCAGGGTGATGCGATAGCTTTCCTCGCCGCGGCGCTCGATGTTGAAGGGGGGATAGTTGTCGCCGCTGTTCAGGCGGTTGTGGTTTTCCAGCAGATCGAACAGCCGGTCAAAGCCAACCATGGTGCGGCGATAGGGGGTAAAGTCGAAACGGTTCATCGCAAAATCCTCCAATGAGCAATTCTGGTATGTGCAGGGCCCGTCATGGCGCCCTGCCGGCTGGCATCATCCCCTTGCGGACCATGACACCGCCACCGATGTATGCTAGCCGCAGCCTGTTTCAAGAGGAGCCCGCATGTCCGCGCCCAAAGTCGATATCTACACCAAGTGGGGCTGCCCGTTCTGCGTGCGCGCCAAGGCGCTGCTCGATGCCAAGGGCGTCGCCTATAACGAGATCGACATCACCTTCGGCGGCAAGGACCGGGACGAGATGCTCCGCCGCGTGCCCGGCGCCAGCACGGTCCCGCAGGTCCTGGTGGATGATCAGGCGCTGGGTGGCTGCGATGATATCATGGCGCTCGATTCCGCCGGCAAGCTTGACGCGCTGCTGGGTCTGTAAGCGCGCCTGATGACCCGTATCGCCGTCTTGCAGATGACCACCGGGATCGACCCGGCGGCCAATGCACAGACCTTGGTCGGCGCCATCGGCGCGGCGGCAAGCGGCGGGGCAAGCATGATGTTCACGCCCGAAATGTCGGGCCTGCTTGATCGCGACCGGACGCGCGGCGGCCAGCATATCGTGCCCGAGGACCAGAACCCGGTCCTGGCAGCCGTGCGCGAAGCGGCGGCCGGGGCGGGGGTCTGGGTTGCGCTGGGCAGCCTTGCGATTGCCCGGGCGGATGGGCGCTGGGCCAACCGCAGCTTCACGATCGATCCAAACGGGGAGATCGCGGCGCGGTACGACAAGATCCACATGTTCGATGTCGATCTGGCGACGGGTGAGAGCTGGCGCGAATCCAACGCCTATGCCCCGGGTGAGCAGGTGGTGACGGTCGATCACACGCCGCTTGGCCGGCTGGGCCTGACGATCTGTTATGACCTGCGCTTTCCGGCGCTGTTCGAAGCGCTGGGGCAGGCGCATTGTGATGCGATTGCCATTCCGGCCGCCTTCACCCGGCCAACCGGCGCGGCGCACTGGCACGTGCTGCAACGCGCCCGGGCGATCGAGGCCAGCGCCTATGTCATCGCCGCTGCGCAAGTGGGCAAGCACGAGGACGGGCGCGAGACCTATGGCCATAGCATGGTGATCGATCCCTGGGGCGAAGTGCTGCTTGATCTTGGTGGTGAAGCGCCAGGGTTGGGCTTTGCCGAGATCGACCCGGCGCGGATTGCCGAGGTTCGGGCGCAGCTCCCCAGCCTTGCCAATCGCCGGCCGATACACACATAGGCCGCGCCATGATCGTGTTTGACCTGATCTGCCAGCCTGCCGGGCACCGCTTCGAAGGCTGGTTCGCCTCGTCCGAAGCCTTTGCCGACCAGCAGCAGCGCGGACTGGTCGATTGCCCGCATTGCGGCTCCACCGCCGTGGCCAAGGCGCCGATGGCCCCGGCCGTGCCGAAAAAGGGCAACCAGCTGCCGGCTGCGACGCAGGCTGCCCCGGTAGCCGCCGGGCTTCCGCCTGAGGCGCTGGCGGTCATGGAGAAGCTTGCGAAGATGCAGGCCGAGGCGCTCAAGCAATCGCGCTGGGTGGGCGAGGACTTTGCCGACCAATCGCGCGCCATCCATTACGGCGAGCGCGAGGCCGAGCCGATCCACGGCCAGGCCACGCTCGCCGAGGCCAAGGAATTGCTTGAGGAAGGCATCGCCGTCATGCCGCTGCCATTCCCGGTTGTCCCGCCCGATCAGGCGAACTGATTGCAAGGCCAGAAACCGCGCCCTAAGGGAAGCGCGGGCGCCCGTAGCTCAGCAGGATAGAGCACCAGATTCCTAATCTGGGGGCCATGGGTTCGAATCCCGTCGGGCGCACCACTCGCTAAGCCGCCAATTTCAGATCCAGCGCTGGACCGCGTTTGCCGCGTTCGCGGCCGCGTTTGGGCTCGGGCTGCTGCAGCAGGCGGTAGCCAAAGTTGACGCGCGAGGGGATGTGAAATTCGCCCACCTTGGCGCGCAGCCGGCGCATGGTCTGATAGACCATGTTCTCGGTGAATTCGGGCTCAAACGACGGGTCGGGCCAGAGCCAGCCAATCATCTCTTCCTTGCTGACCGGGTTGGGGCACCGCAGCATCAGCAGCAGCAGCGCCTCGGCTTCATAGCCGGTCAGTTTCACATTAAATCCGGTAACCGTGCATTCGCTCCGCAGATATTGCGGCCAGGTCATGCTTACCGCCATGACCCGTCTCTCCCGAATGGCATGCTTGCGACTCCTGCGCCCCCGCAGTCTTAGCGTCCCCGCTTTCGCCGATGGACAGAAGCGCTGGCCCGGTTGCGCCGCGCTGACAATCGATTGTGCGACGGACCGGCTGCGATTTACGGCAGCCAGCCGGGAACAATTTGCGGTTTGGCGTTGCGCGAGATTCAGGCAATGCCGGGCCAGATTGGCGCCCTTTTTGTGCCGCCGCCCAAGTGGCTGAAAACGATTCACTTTTTCGGCGTTTCGGGAAATTGGCCCGAATCCTTATCTTTTTCGCTTGAATCGCTGAATCGAATATGATTCTAAGTTAACCATGGGTGGGCGGTCCGAACCGAATTTGATCAATCAGAATGTCCGGCAGGCATCGCCCCTGTTCGGGTTGCTGTTTCTGCTCGGTCTCGCGCTGGCTGGCCCGAGCGGCATCCTGGCCTGGAGCGAATACAACCGCACACTGGCCGAACAGCACGCCCAGCTTGAGAAGCTGAAGGCTGAGCGGGACGTGCTCAAGAACCGCGTCGCGCTGCTCAACCCCAACAATGTCGATCCCGACATGGCCGGCGAGCTGCTGCGAAAGGACCTCAACGTCGTCCACCCGGACGAGATGGTGATCCTGCTCAACTGATCCCGGGCGCGCTCTGCCCTTTCCAAAAATACGAATGCACCGGTTTCCCTTACGGCGCTCGCGCCCTATAGGCGGCTGAAGAGGATTCCACCCCAGGGGACCACAATTGGCCAAGAAACCGACTGCCGCCAAGGATGCCGCCGTTGCCGATGAAGGCTTTGCGCTGCGCAGCCTGCAAGAGGCGCATGCCGCCAACAAGCGCTATGCCGCCAGCGATGACGAGCTGCTGACCTTCTACGAACAGATGGTGCTGATCCGCCGCTTTGAAGAGCGGGCGGGGCAGCTTTACGGCCTCGGCCTGATCGGCGGGTTCTGCCACCTCTACATCGGCCAGGAAGCGGTCGCGGTGGGGCTGCAGTCGGCGCTTGACGGTGAAAAGGACAGCGTGATCACCGGCTATCGCGACCATGGCCACATGCTGGCCTATGGGATCGACCCCAAGGTGATCATGGCCGAGCTGACCGGGCGCGCCGCCGGCATTTCCAAGGGCAAGGGCGGCTCGATGCACATGTTCAGCGTCGATCACAAGTTCTACGGCGGCCACGGGATCGTCGGCGCGCAGGTGCCGCTGGGTGCGGGGCTGGCCTTTGCGCACAAGTATCGCGGCGATGGCGGCGTCTGCATGGCCTATTTCGGCGATGGCGCGGCCAATCAGGGCCAGGTCTACGAAGCCTTCAACATGGCGGCGCTGTGGAAGCTGCCGATCGTCTTCGTGGTGGAGAACAACGGCTATGCCATGGGCACTGCGGTCAAGCGCGGCTCGGCGGAGACCGAGTTCTACCGCCGCGGCACGGCCTTCCGCATCCCGGGTATGGATGTGAACGGCATGGATGTACTGGAAGTGCGCGCCGCCGCCGAAATCGCGCTCGACTATGTCCGCGCCGGCAACGGGCCGGTGCTGATGGAGCTCAACACCTATCGCTATCGCGGCCACTCCATGTCCGACCCGGCCAAGTATCGCAGCCGCGAAGAAGTGCAGGAAATGCGCGACAAGCACGATCCGATCGAGGCGGCGAAGGCCGAACTGCTGGCGCGCGGGATTGCCGAGGACCGGATCAAGGACATCGACAAGCGGATTCGCAGCATCGTTGCCGAATCAGCTGACTTTGCAGAGAATTCACCGGAGCCTGAAATGACCGAACTCTACACCGATGTGCTGGTGGAGAGCTACTGATGGCGATCGAACTCAAGATGCCCGCGCTATCCCCGACCATGGAAGAGGGGACCCTGGCCAAGTGGCTGGTCAAGGAAGGCGATACGGTCAAATCGGGCGATATCCTCGCCGAGATCGAGACGGACAAGGCGACGATGGAATTCGAAGCCGTCGATGAAGGCGTGATCGGCCAGATCCTGGTTCCGGAAGGGACCGAAGGGGTCAAGGTCGGCGCAGTCATCGCGGTGATCGGGGAAGAGGGTGAGGCTGCCCCTGCGCCCGCTCCTTCAGCGCCTGCCGCCGCCGCTCCGGCCGAAGCTCCCGCACCAGTCGCGGCGGCCGAACGTCCGGCGCCGACGCCGCGCAAGGCCGATCCGGCGATCCCGGCTGGCACCAACATGAAGGTTTCAACCGTCCGCGAAGCACTGCGCGATGCCATGGCCGAGGAAATGCGCCGTGACAGCCGCGTCTTCGTGATGGGTGAGGAAGTGGCCGAATACCAGGGCGCCTACAAGGTGACCCAGGGCCTGCTTGACGAATTCGGGCCGACCCGCGTGATCGACACCCCGATCACCGAATACGGCTTTGCCGGGATCGGTGCTGGCGCCGCGATGGGCGGGCTGCGGCCGGTGATCGAATTCATGACCTTCAACTTCGCCATGCAGGCGATCGACCACATCATCAACTCGGCCGCCAAGACCAATTACATGTCGGGCGGCCAGATGCGCTGCCCGGTCGTGTTCCGCGGTCCCAACGGCGCGGCCAGCCGCGTTGGCGCGCAGCACAGCCAGAACTATGGTCCGTGGTATGCCAACGTCCCCGGGCTGGTGGTCATCGCGCCCTATGACGCGGCCGATGCCAAGGGTCTGCTCAAGGCGGCGATCCGCTGCGAGGATCCGGTAGTCTTCCTGGAGAACGAACTGGTCTATGGCCGCAGCTTCGAGCTGCCCGAACTGGATGACCACGTCCTGCCGATCGGCAAGGCGCGGATCATGCGCGAGGGGCGCGATGTGACCATCGTGTCCTATTCGATCGGCGTCGGCCTGGCGCTTGAAGCGGCGGAAACGCTCGCGGCAGAGGGGATCGAGGCCGAAGTGCTCGACCTGCGCACGCTGCGCCCGCTTGACCGCGAGGCTGTGCTGACTTCACTCGCCAAGACCAATCGCCTGGTCGTGGCCGAGGAAGGCTGGCCGCAGTGCTCGATCTCGTCCGAGATCATGGCGATCTGCATGGAAGAGGGCTTTGATCACCTCGATGCCCCGGTCCTGCGGGTTTGCGATGAAGACGTGCCGCTGCCCTATGCCGCGAATCTCGAAAAGGCGGCGATCATCGATGCGCCGCGGATTGCCGCGGCAGTGCGCAAGGTCTGCTATCGTTGAAACGCGCCGGGGCAAGTGGTTAGTTCATCTGCCCCAGCGAGTTCACCGTGATCGCGCCGTTGTAGGCGTTGCAGCGCTGGACCGGGTCCGGCGCGGCCGGATCGCGCTGATAGAGCTGCGAGATATCACGATCATCGCGGACGGTGAACGAGGCGATCGAGCTCATCTCCTCGTTGCCGATGAAACGCTCTGAAATCATCGGCTGGTAGGTGTAGCGGACCTCGACGAAGATCACCGCATCGCCTTCCTGGGCCAGCACTTCCTCGCCGGCCGGACCCATCCCGTGGGTGAGGTTCTGTCCTTCGGTGCCGTAACTTGAATTGACCGCCAGCGCGCCGCGGCAGCGCTGCCAGTGGATATACTGCTGGCCCGAATTGCTGGTGCCAGGATCGCCGACCTGCAGGCTCGAAATGATCACCCGGCCGTTCCGGAACAGTTCAAGCTGGCCCGCCTGCAACTGCGCGCCATAGAGCACGTCATTGATATCGCTTTCATAGACCCGGCGTTCCTGCAGGGTCGAAAGGTCGCCCACGCGTGAGGCGTTGTCGGCAATCTGCACCGCGATCTGGCCAACCTTCATGCTGGTCAGCGCATAGTTGGCGGTCTCGGTCCCCCACAGGCCGGCCATCAGCACCAGCGGCGCACCGAGCGCGAACTCGGTCATCGCCACGCCGGAGCGGCTGCGGGAAAGGGCGCGCAGCCAGCTCACGTGCAATTCCCCGTGACCGGAGCGGGTGCTTCGCTGAGGCCGAAGGGCTGGTTGCGCAGCACGGTCGAGCTCTGCATCTGCATCTGTTCCGACTGGCCCGGGATCAGCCGGGCAATCGGGAACAGCCGCGGATAGTCGATCGTAACCGTGTACAACACGGCATCGCGCGCCCCGCCGAAGCCGCTTGAACCCGGATCGCGATCCCAGGCGCCGTTGCCATTGGCGTCCTCAAAGGGTTCGCCGTTGTTGCAGGAGCCGTCGTTATCGACATCGCTCCAGTCCTCGGGCCGGCCGACGCTGGTGAAGTCACGATAGGCAGTCCGGGTGAAGCGGACCGTGGCATTGGGCGAGACGGCCTTGACCGACCGCGTCACGATCGCATCGAGCGCAGCTTCACGCCCGCCTGCACCCTCGATGGTCGAATTGCGCGCCGCCTGCTGGATCGCGCCGTTCAGCATCTGGGCGGTGTACATGTTGTGGGACATGTCGAAGAGGCCCATCAGTATCAGCAGCAATGCCGGCGTGACCATGGCGAATTCGACGATCGTCGCGCCCCGGCAGTCAGTGGCAAGCTGGCGCAGGAACCGGCGCATCACTTGGTCACTCGCAGGTCGCCCAGCTGGGCGGCGATCTTGCTGAACACGTCCTGGAGCTCTGTGGCGTCGGCGGCCTCAAAGGCATGGCCGGGGCCGGCACAGGCCGTCAGCACCGGGTTGAGCGTGGTGCCGAAACCGATCACCCAGACGGTGATGTTACGGCGCTTGGCCTGCTCACAGGCCACGGCGGTACGGCCTTCAACCACCTGGGTCAGCGTCTGCGAGGACGATGACGACCAGCGCCGCTGATCTAGCGGTTCGATGCCATAGGTGCCGTAGGACAGGTCGAGCGGGGCCGTCTCACCATCGGTCAGGAAGATCATGTGGCGGCTGGTCACGCTGCCGGCCGCATCGGCGTTTTCGGCCGCAAAGATCCCGCTGGGCGAGAGCATCCGCGCACCCCAGAGCATGCCGATATCGTGATAGGTGCTGCCTTGCGCGAACAGGCTGTCGACATAGGTCGAAACCTCGCCCGCGGTCATCGGCGCCAGCTTGCGCGCCGGGGCAGGGCAGGCCGATAGCCCAGCCCAGCCGGCATTGAGATAGTCCCAATCGGCGTCCGAGGTGCCCGGCGTCGGCACGAAGGTGCCGTTGCCGCCCCAATCGATCGCCCGGACAAAGGAGATGTCGTTCAGAATCGGGCGCCACTGGGTGCTGGGATCGCCCGGGTTCGGGACCAGATCGATATCGAGATCGAGCGCGCGGCTGAAGTCGACATCCGAGTAGTCGTCGATCTCGTAGGTATCGCGTTCCTCGATGCAGCCCCGGAAGAAGGCTTCGAAGTCGACCGGATCCTGCACCCAGCCGCCCATCTTGCGGATCGTGACCTTGTTGCCGACCCGCATCGTCCCGGCGCCGTTGTTCTTCAGGCTCGATACGTCGACCGGGATCGCCTGGTAGCGCCAGGTCATCACCGGGATCGTCCGGTTACCCTTGTTCAGGTAGCTGTAGATGTAGCGGTAATTGGTATAGGTGCGCGGCGTGATGCGCTTGTTGGTCGAATCCAGCCAGGCGCAGTCATACTGGACGCCATTCAGCAGATACTCCCAGTTCTCGGTCCCATCCGGATCCCTCCAGTACCGCAGCTCAACCCACGTCGTGGTATTGCTGGGGCAGGTCGTGCTGACATAGGACGTGCCCAGCACGTCGCTGCCGCTCACATAGGTCCAGTTCTGTTCGAAGACCGGCCCGGTGGTGGTTCGGCCGGTATCCTGCTGGACACGGCCCTGATAGGTCCACTCGTCAACCATCCAGTCCGGATCGAGAATCCCGCCGACGTTGACGTTGGTCGAATAGGGCAGGAAGCCATAGCGGATCACGGTGCCGGGGGTCTTGCTGCCTTCGAGCTGGCCGTGGAAATCCTTCACCACCTGGCGCAGGATGTCGATCTTCGGCTGCGTGTCACCCGGATTGGTCCAGGCCATCGACCCGGTAGTGTCCAAAACGAACATCACATCGGTATTGCTGAAGTTCAGCTTGGCTTGGCACGCCACGGTCAGGTCGGTCTTGTCATAGCCGAACAGGTTCATGATCGTGGTCGGCACGGCGGCGGTGGCGCTGCCGGAAATGGCGTAATCCGGCTCCAGCGTCATCGCAAACGAGCGGTTGGTGGTGCCATAGGCCCCGGCGCGGAAGTTGACGTTGAAGAAGGTGTTGCCGATCGTCTCGACATCGTTGGGCACTTCTCCGGTGGTGACGACTTGCGACCCCAACTTCTTGCGGGCTGCCAGCACCCCGGCGTCGCAGGCCTGCTGCAGGCGGCTCTGGGCCAGATAGCTGCGGCCCATGTCGATCCCGCCGCCGACCAGCGCCAGCAGCGGAAACAGGCCGGCGGCCAGCATTGCCAGGGTATTGCCGGCCACGTCGCGCGCCAGCCGTGCCAGGAAGGTCATGCCTTCCTGCTTCCCGGCTGTGTGCAAATTCTTGGCCATCTGGTGCGCGCCCCGCTTTGGTACGCGTGGGGCGATAGCCGCGCCGGCCTATCGGTTTGCCCAACGAACGTGGTTAAGCGATCGTGAAACCGTCAGGAAAGACGAGCCAAATGTGGCGTTTGGTCTTTCCCGACGGGTTAGCGCTGCCTTGCGGTCAGGCGATGAAGACCGTTTGGGTATAGGTAACTGGGATCGCATCGATCCCGATAACACCCAGCATCGACGGAATATTATACCGCAACTCGATTGTCCGCTCGCTCGCTCCGTCCACCCGGGTCGGGACCGAGGTTACGGTGGCCGTCAGTCGGCTGGCCTGCAAGCCATAGGGCGGATCTGTGGCCACTTCCTGGGCATATTGTTCAAGCTGGGTGTTGGTATCGCGCAGGGTCATGTTCGAACGTGCAGCGGCATCCTGGGCATCGGTAACGGCATAGCGGGCTACTTCGCCAGCGACTGAGCGCAGCGCATTATAGTTCTGCATGCCGATGCCGAATTGGAGCACGCCCAGCAGCATCGCAAGCATCGCCGGTCCGATCAGAGCGAATTCGATGGCCACCGAACCGGCAGAATCGCCGCGAACTGCCAGCCAAAAGGCGGATTTGCGATTCATGTCTGCTTCACCATGACATAGCGGTCGACATTGAAGAAAAGCGTGCCACCAACGCCAAACTCGCTCCAGATCGGGTTATAGGTATCGTCCAACTGGATGAGCACAAAATTGGCAACCTTGACCCCGACACAGGAACTGGCGCTGTCAACGTAGGTCGAGGCAGTGCCACAACGGAACTTTTCGGTGATCGTCACCTGCGATTCATCTAGCCCGGTCTGCGCCACGATAACGTTCTTCAAGACGGTGCGCTTGGCAGCCGTATCGGGAGTCGCTGCCATCGCGATCGAGGCGGCCTGCGCGGCGGCCTCTTGTAGTTCGGTTTGGCGGGCGACAATTTCCGATACCTGGAAAGCACCCAGGCTCATCAGGATAAGCACGGGTGCCACGATCGCCGTTTCGATCAACACCGCGCCGCGCTGATTGCGGGCCAGTTGGCGAAGGGAATGCAGGGCTCGCATCATGCCACCAGTCGCACCGAGGCGAGGCGTTCACCAATCTGCATGCCGCCGGTGCCGTCGGGCGCGCAGAAGTTGGTCAGGTTGGCCGAGCCGGTGATCCAGAATGTGTCGGATACCAGCATGATGCAGCGGCTGCCGCTGCTCATGTTGCCGTTGATCTTGACCTCGCGTGACGGCATGTAAAGCACACCGTTAAGGTCAAGCGTGGCGTTACCGTTGACGTCGAAGTCACTGGTATTGTCCTTGTCGAAGAACAACATGTTTTTCATTTTCGCGGCATCGACGGCACTGACGCCATAGGTTCCAGTCAGGGTCGCTTCACTGATACCCGAAAGGGTAACGATCGACGTTGAGTTGATGCGAATGTCGTTCGAACTGCCCGTCATCACGAACAGCACGTCCGAACCCGTGACCCGCCGATTGTTCCCGAAATCGATCGAACCGCTGACCCAATAGATGCCGGATTGGAACTGGGTATCACAATTGATGCTGATACTGGAGTAAACACCAGGCAGCGGGCGGGCGATGCCATCGTTGGCACCCGTCGTGATCGGACCTGTGACCGTACCGATCGTCGTCGTGGTAGTGGTTACCGAACGCCGCCAGATCCGGTTCTGACCAGTGCCGGTTACATTGTCCCAGGTGCTGTAGGTTGGACCGACCGAAGTCGAACCAGCGGTCGGTGCCGAGTAATAGGTTGTGGTGGTCGGGCCGGTGGTTGAATCGGACGGGGCCATGTAACCAGGCTGGCCAGAAGTCACAGTAATGTTCGTACCGTTGCTGTTGGCACCGCGCCGATACTCATAGGAGATCACAGTGCGGACGGTTACCGGTGCGGTCCAACTTGTCGTGCCGGCCGAGAATGTCGGGCAGCTATAGGTGCGTGCTGGCTGGCCGGCCGAACTCGGCGCAGTCAGGCCGGCATAGGGATTCGACAGGCCCGCCACAAATTCGTGGATCGTCCCGTTGTTCGAAAACGTATCCTCAATCCCGCCGGCTGAGATGATATCGCCCAGCATCACCTCAGAGTCGCCCGTTTCGACGATTGCCTGGGTGCCGGTGGAAAGTGCGCCAACGCCGCAGTTTGAACCGCCGGTAATTGCGTTGCCGAAGATGGCCGAGCGGTTCTCGGTCGGGTTCACCGACAGGATGCAGGCCCTGAAATTCTGCGTTTGGGAAAAAGTTGCGACGGCGCTCGCCGCGACCACGGCATCGCCACCCGTGATGAAGGTCGTAAAGGGCAGCGCTTTGCTGACAGTGGCCGTCACCGCGACCGCATTGTTCGTGCCGCCGTTATAGTTGCGCAGCTCTACGCTCGGGGTTGAAGTCCCGCCGCGGGTGGCGGCCAGGTTAGCGGCAAACTCCTGCCGTGCACGCGATACATATGTGCTTGAGCTGGTAGTCGAGCTACGCGCCCAGGCTCCGGCCAGCGCCGCCTGGTCAACTGCAAACTGAATCTCGCGCTTCCACATGTACCACTGGGCGAAATCGACCGCGAGGCCCGAACTGCCGATCAGCGCTGGCATGCCAAGCGCAACGAGCATCGTGGCGTTGCCACCGGTGCTGCGCTTTAGCTTGCGCATGGTACGACGAATCGAAGCGAACATGGCGCCCCCGCAAGTGGAATCGGTCTATTTCACGCTGGCTTTAGACCAACGCTGGTTTGCACTCCTTGAAGGAAGCGGGTTAACATGACGTTAGGTTGCTGCGATCGAACCCTTGTCTTGCAGCCCGCGGGCGCGCAGATGGCGCATCCCTGATCTGGAGCCGGACCCCTGTTCGAAGCGACCCTGCCCCCCGAAGTCCGCCTGGCGCTGGCCTATGCCCCGGCTGCGCACCGCCCGCTGCAACTGGCCGCCTTTGCCCTGGATGCGAAGCTGGCGGAAATCGTGTCCGGCGCGCGCGAGGTGCTGCTGGCCCAGATCAAGCTGGCCTGGTGGCGCGAGCGATTGGCCGAGGAGCCGGCGGCGCGTCCCAAGGGGCAGCCTTTGCTGGCGGCCCTGGCCGGGTGGCACGGGTCAAGCGCGCCGTTGCAGGCGCTGGTCGATGGCTGGGAAGCCATGCTCGATCCCGATGAACCCAATCCGGCAGCCCTGGCCGAAGCCCGCGCCGCGCTGGGCCGCGGGCTGGCGCAGCAAGCCGGCCGGGGGGAAGCCGCGGAAACAGCGGGTGCTGCGCTAAGCGGCTGGAGCCTGGCGGCGATGGGGGCGGGCCAAGCCATGCCGACACTGTCGCTCCCCCGCGAACTGCGCGCCCTGGCAGTGCTGCACGGCCTGGCCCGGCGGCGCGGCGGACAAATTCCCTTGCTGGACGGACCCTTGGCCTTGGCAGCGGCGATGCGGATCGGCATGATTGGGCGCTGAGATCGGGCAAGGAAGGGCAGGGCGATGAACCGGACGGTACTGGGGGCTGTGGGTGCGCTGCTGCTGGCGGCAGCGGGCCTGTTCTGGTGGCAGGGCCGGGCTGCGGTGGAAAGCGCTGCGCCGCCGCCGCCAACCCTGGCTGAGATCCCTGGCGAGGGCGATCTGGAGGCGATCCCGACCGAAGATGGTGAAGGGATCATGGGCGCGGCTCTGCCGCAAGTGGACGAGGACACCCGCGAGGAACGCCGCTTCAACCGGCTCGACCGCAACCGCGACAACCTGATCAGCCGCAGCGAGGCGCTTCAACCGCGTGTTGCCGCCTTCCGCAAGCTCGACAAGGACGGCAACAACCTGCTGAGTTTCGAGGAGTGGGCGGTGGCCACCTCGAACCGCTTCAAGGGCGGCGATGCCAATGGCGATGGCACCCTGACCCGCGCCGAATTCGCGACCACCCGGCCAAAGCAGGCGCAGCGGCCGGACTGCCGCTGCTAGGCGATCCAGCGGGCCAGATCGGCCTTGGCGCGTGCAGTATAGGCTTCTTTGCGGACCTTCTTCTTAACGTCCGGATCGACCGGCGGGAACAGCCCGAAGTTGACGTTCATCGGCTGGTAGCTGTCCGCCTCGGCATCGCCGGTGATGTGGGCCAGCAGCGCGCCCAGCGCAGTGGTGCGGGGCGGGGCGGACCAATCCTGCCCGGCCGCCTCAGCCCCGGCCATCAGGC
>DKII01000005.1:0-11565 GCA_002454125.1 Novosphingobium sp. UBA6722 | reverse complement strand
CCCGCCAGCAAGCCGACGGCGGCGCTTTCGACATAGCCCTCGCAGCCGGTGATCTGCCCGGCAAAGCGGATGTGCGGCGCCTTTTTCAGCCGCAGCTGCCGGTCGAGCAGGGTGGGCGAATTGAGGAAGGTGTTGCGGTGCAGCCCGCCCAGCCGCGCAAACTCGGCCTGTTCGAGCCCCGGGATGGTGCGGAACACGCGGACCTGCTCGGCGTGCTTCAGCTTGGTCTGGAAGCCGACCATGTTCCACAGCGTGCCCAGCTTGTTGTCCTGGCGCAGCTGGACCACAGCATAGGGCCAGCGGCCATTGGGATGTTCGGGGGTGGCCCAGTGCGGGTTGTCGAGGCCCACGGGCTTCATCGGCCCGAACCGCAGTGTCTCCACCCCGCGCTCGGCCATCACCTCGATCGGCATGCAGCCGTCGAAATAGGGGGTGTTTGCCTCCCATTCCTTGAACTCGGTCTTCTGCCCGGCCAGCAGCTCCTCGCGGAAGGCCAGGTACTGGTCCTTGGTCATCGGGCAGTTGATATAGTCGCGCCCGTCACCGCCCATCTCGAGCGAGGCTTCGGCGCCCTTGTCCCAGCGGCTGGCCATCCAGGCGACGTCCATGTTGATGGATTCGCGGTAGACGATCGGAGCGATCGCATCGAAGAAGGCCAGGCTGTCCGCCCCCGTCGCCGCGCCGATCGAATGCGCCAGCGCCTCGGCCGTCAGCGGCCCGGTCGCGACGATGGTGAGGCCGGCCGAGGGCAGCACGTCGATCCGCTCACGCACCACTTCCAGCGTTGGTTGCGCCGCCAGTGCCGCCTCGACCTCGGCCGAAAAGACATCGCGGTCGACCGCCAGGGCCGATCCGGCCGGCACCCGCGCCTTGGCCGCCGCCGCCATGATCAGCGAATCGAGCTGGCGCATCTCGTAATGCAGCAGGCCAACGGCGTTCTTCTCGTCATCGTCAGAGCGGAACGAGTTGGAACAGACCAGTTCGGCCAAGCCCGCGGTCTGGTGCGCCGGGGTCATCTCGCCGCCGCCGCGCATTTCCGAAAGGCGCACCTTCAGCCCGCGCTTGGCGAGCTGCCAGGCGGCTTCGCTGCCGGCCATGCCGCCGCCGATAATGTGAACGTCATATGCCATGCCCGCGCCCCTAACGCTTGCAAGGCCGACAATCCAGCGGCAAGCCTTAGCCAGAGGGAAGGGGAGACCAAATGCCGCATCGTGCCTTGATTGAGAAACGCCCCTGGCTGCTGGCCAGCCTGGCCGCGGGGATCGGCTTCTGGCTCCTGAAGGACACCGGCCTGCCGGGGCTCTATCAGATCGCGCTGAAGGGTGCCGGGGTGGCGCTGCTCGCGGTCTATGCCCTGGCGCGGCACAAGGGGCACGATGCCAACACCATCGCCGCCGTCATGGCCTTTGGCGCGCTGGGCGACGTGCTGATCGAGTTCAAGCTGGAGGCCGGCGCCGTGGCCTTCCTGATTGGCCACCTGATCGCGATCCGGCTCTATTGGCAGCATCGCCGTTCCAATCCGACCGGCAGCCAGAAGGCGGC
This sequence comes from Novosphingobium sp. UBA6722, assembly GCA_002454125.1. Lineage (GTDB taxonomy): Bacteria > Pseudomonadota > Alphaproteobacteria > Sphingomonadales > Sphingomonadaceae > Novosphingobium. Next base: position 10,023 of record DKII01000005.1, on the reverse strand, counting down.
GGCCCTGGCGCTGTTGGTGCTGACTCCGCTGGTTTCGTTCCAGCTTGGCGGGGCAATGGTGGCGCTCTACGCGCTTGGCCTGGGCGGTATGGCGGCGACGGCCTGGCTCAGCACCTTCACCCGCTACCGGGTCGGCATCGGCGCGGTAATGTTCGTTGCATCAGACCTGCTGATCTTTGCGCGGATGGGTGTGCTGGCGGACAGCGCGCTGCCGGGTCTGCTGATCTGGCCGCTGTACTATTTCGGGCAGTTCCTGATCTGCACCGGCGTGGTGGGCGAGCTGCGGCGGCGGCAAGGCTTGCCGGTCGCGCCGGCCTGACCTAGGGCGCGAGGCCATGAGCAATTGCCAGCTTTACCTGATCTCGCCGCTCGATGTCGGCGGTGACTTTCCCGAGCGGCTCGCCCGCGCGCTAGATGCCGGGCCAGTCGCGGCCTTCCAGTTCCGCGTGAAGGGGATCGACGAGCACGAGGCCGCGAACCTTGCCGCACCGCTCCAGGCGATCTGTGCGGAGCGCGAAGTGGCCTTCATCGTCAACGATTCGATCAGCCTGGCCAAACGCCTCGGTGCCGATGGCGTTCACCTGGGCCAGGAAGACGGCACGGTGGAGGAAGCTCGCCAGCGGCTTGGGCGCGATGCGCAGATTGGCGTGACCTGTCACGACAGCCGCCACCTTGCCATGGAAGCGGGCGAGGCCGGGGCGGACTATGTCGCCTTCGGCGCCTTCTTCCCGACCACCACCAAGGAAGTGAAGCACCAGGCCGGTACGGATCTGCTGGAATGGTGGCAGGCGATCATGGAGATCCCCTGCGTTGCGATCGGTGGGATCACGCCGGACAATTGCGCGCCGCTGGTCGCGGCGGGGGCCGATTTCATTGCCGTGTCAGGCGCGGTCTGGAATGGCGACGAGGTCGCGGCCGTGCGCGCCTTTGCGCAGGTGCTGGCGGCGGGTTAGCGGTTGTTCTGGACCCGGCGCACGCAGCGCAGGTCCGTTTCCGCACCCGCTGCGTTCAGCTCACGCAGGAAGTTGTTCGATAGCTGGCGGAACTTCTTGCCCTTCTTGGGCCCGCTGGTCATCATCACCAGATCGCCTGTCAGCAAATAGGTGCCGCGGCCGGTGGCGGTGGAATAGCGCGAGGCATTGTGGACCGAGAAGTCCTGATCGGCCTGGCGGATGCCCGCCGCTCCGGTCGCGTCGCCCGGCAATTCGCAGACATAGAAGCCCTGCTGCAACACGCCAATCTCTCCGCCCGGAACGGGCTTGATCGGCTCGGCCGGGGCACAGGCGGCAAGGCCGACAAGGAGGATCAGGGCGCGCTTCATCGCCACCCGCTTAGCAGCACGCGCCCGCCCTTGCCAGCCACCGCAAGGCCCTACCTTGCCCCAATGCTCGCCAAGCGCTAAGGGCGCGCCTTCACCCGCCCCGGCGGGCGGCTCTTTCTCAATCCAGCAAGGCAGGCGTTATGGCCAAGATCAGCGGCGTGGACATCCGTCCCGGTAACATTCTCGAATACGAAAAGGGCATCTGGAAGGTTGCAAAGACCCAGCACACCCAGCCGGGCAAGGGCGGGGCCTTCATGCAGGTCGAGATGAAGAACCTGATCGATGGCCGCAAGACCAACGTCCGCTTCCGCAGCCAGGACACCATTGAGCGCGTCCGGCTCGACACCAAGGACTTCCAGTTCCTCTATGCCGAGGGCGATGACCTGGTGTTCATGGATGTCGAAACCTACGACCAGATCACCCTGCCGTCCGACCTGCTCGGCGATGCTGCGGCTTTCCTGCAGGACGGCATGACGGTGCTGCTGGAAATGTATGACGAGCGTCCGATCTCGGTCCAGCTGCCCGAACAGGTCGAAGCGACTATCGTTGAGGCCGATGCCGTGGTGAAGGGGCAGACCGCTTCGTCCAGCTACAAGCCGGCGATCCTCGATAACGGCGTGCGCGTGATGGTTCCGCCGCATATCGAAAGCGGCACCCGGATCGTGGTGGACGTTTACGAACGCTCCTACGTCGGCAAGGCGGGCTAAGCTTATGGCCCTGTCCGGCCTGATGCGCGTGATGGAAAAGGCTGCCCGCAAGGCGGGTGGCCGCCTGCGGCGTGACTTTGGCGAGGTCGAGCACCTCCAGGTCAGCCGCAAGGGGCCAGCGGACTTCGTGTCCAAGGCCGATCAGCACGCCGAGCGCACCCTGTGGGATGAGCTGCGCGTGGCCCGTCCGGGCTGGGGTTTCCTGATGGAAGAAGGCGGCGAGATTGCCGGTGAAGAAGGCAAGCCGCGCTTCATCATCGATCCGCTCGATGGTACCAGCAATTTCCTGCACGGCATTCCGCATTTCGCGATCTCGATCGCGGTGCAGGAGCCGCGGCTCGACGGGAAGGGCTGGGGTGAGATTACCGCTGCGCTGGTCTATCAGCCCGTCACCGACGAAAGCTTCTGGGCCGAAAAGGCGCGCGGCGCCTGGCTACAGGACCGCCGCCTGCGCGTTTCCTCGCGCCGCCACCTTGATGAAAGCCTGATTGCCACCGGCATTCCCTTTGCGGGCCGGGGTGACAGCCTGGAATGGACCAAGATCTACGCCGCGCTGGCGCCGCAGGTTGCGGGCATTCGCCGCTTTGGCGCGGCCTCGCTCGATCTCGCCTGGGTGGCGGCTGGCCGCTTTGACGGGTTCTGGGAAAGCGGTCTCTCGCCCTGGGATACGGCCGCGGGCTGTCTGCTGGTGCGCGAGGCCGGCGGTTTCGTGTCGGATTGGCGCGGCGTTTCGCAGCCGGTCTGCGACGTGCAGGTCCTGGCGGCCAACGATGTGCTGCATTCAAAGCTGCACAAGTCGCTGGTCGGCGGCCTGAAAGCATAAGGCATTACTTGAACCCGCATCGCCGCGCGGCTAAGCCGCCCGGCGTTGCAGGAGCCCCTGTGGCGGAATGGTAGACGCGAACGACTCAAAATCGTTTGTCGCAAGGCGTGCCCGTTCGAGTCGGGCCAGGGGCACCATTTGCAGGATTGCTAGAGCGCGCCGGGCCGCCTAGCCTTGCCGCATGAAGCATATTCTCCCGCTCGCCGCTCTCCTGCTTGCCTCGGCCGCGCCGGTCCAGGCTGACCCCATTCGTGATCAGATTGCGGGGGACCTGCCCAGCTTGATGGCGATCTACCGCGATCTGCACCAGCATCCGGAATTGAGCTTCCAGGAAGTCCGCTCGGCCAAGATCATGGCCGATGCCGCGCGCAAGGCCGGGTTTGAGGTGACCGAGGGCGTCGGCAAGACCGGCGTTGTCGCCGTGCTGCGCAACGGGCCGGGGCCGGTCGTGCTGATCCGCGCCGACATGGATGGCCTGCCGATCGAGGAACAGACTGGCCTCGCCTATGCCTCAAAGCAGCGCGGGGTTTCGACTGCCGGCGTGGAAAGCGGGATCATGCACGGCTGCGGGCATGATACCCATATGACCGGCTGGATCGGCGCGGCCCGTGTGCTGGCCGCCAACAAGGCCAAGTGGTCGGGCACGCTGGTGATGGTTGGCCAGCCGGCCGAAGAGATCAATCTCGGTGCGCTGGAGATGATCAAGGACGGGCTGCTGACCCGCTTCCCCAAGCCGGACTATTCGATCGCCTTTCATGACAGCGCCGAACTCGCCTCGGGCGTGGTCGGGGTGAAGGCCGGGTTCGCCCTGGCCAATGCCGATTCGGTCGACATCACGGTCAAAGGACTGGGCGGGCATGGGGCCTATCCGCACACCACCAAGGATCCGATTGTCCTGGCCAGTGCGATCGTGATGCGCCTGCAAACGCTGGTCAGCCGTGAGAGCAATCCGTTCGAGGCCAGCGTGGTGACCGTTGGCGCGATCCATGGCGGGGCCAAGCACAACATCATCTCCGACGAAGTGAAGCTCCAGCTGACCGTGCGGTCCTATTCGGATTCGTCGCGCAAGCTGCTGCTTGACGGGATCAAGCGGATCGCGCGGGCCGAGGCCATGGCCTCCGGCCTGCCGGAAGACCGCATGCCGGTGGTCAAGATCGCCGAACCCTATGCCCGGGCAACCTGGAACACGCCCGAATTGGCCGAGCGGATGCGCGGCGTGCTGACCAAGCGGTTCGGGGCGGACCGGGTGGCCAATCCGCAGCCCTCGATGGCGGGCGAGGATTTTGGCGAGATCGCGCGGGCAGCCGGTCCGAACACCCAGTCGCTGATCCTGTGGATCGGCGGCCGGCCGGCAGCAGAGATGGAAACTGCAGCCAAGGAGGGCAAGCAGCTGCCTGGCCTGCACAGCCCGTTCTGGGCACCCGAGGCGGACAAGGTGATCGCCGCCGGGGCCGAGGCCCTGGTGGCTTCAGCCATGGAGCTGATGCCGCGCAAACCGGGATAGGCGCGCTCCCCTGATGCCTGAATTCCATGCCTTATTCGCGCTGGCGCTGACGGCGGCAGTCTTCGTGGCCTTCGCGAGAGGCCGGATGGCGATCGAGATAGTCTCGCTCCTTGCCATCGCTGCGATAGCGTTGGCGTTATACTTTGTGCCGATGGAAGGCGGGAAAGCTTATGATGGGTTGGCTCTGGCCTTTTCGGGCTTTGGTCATCCAGCCCTAATAACCATTTGTGCATTGATGATCATGGGGCGTGGGCTGGTGGTTACCGGCTCGCTTGATCCGTTGGTTCGACTGCTTGAAGGCATATGGCGTATTGACCAACGTATCGGGTTGCTCGTTACCTTGTTGCTTGCCTTCTTCCTGTCGATGGTGATCAACGATACCCCGGTTTTGGTGCTACTCTTGCCGGTCTTATTGCAGCTGAGCACACGGGGTGGTTTGGCGGCGTCGCGGACATTGATCCCGGTAAACGCCGCCGTGCTGATTGGCGGAATGTCTACGACGATTGGAACTTCAACAAACCTTCTGGTAGTTTCGATCGCGGGCGACCTTGGCTTACCGCCTATGTCAATCTTCCATTTTACCCCGCTTGTCCTGGTAGCTGCGCTGGTTGCCCTTCCATATCTCTGGTTGGTAATGCCGCGTCTGCTGGCCGATGACCGACCGCCCGAAGTTGCAACGGCTCGCAAGTTTGAAACGACGATGCGGATTGCCAGCGGGAGCGACCTGATTGGTTTAACTGTCGGCGAGGCTGCCAAGAAACTGCCTGACGGCGTCGAGCTGTTGGCCAATCCCGGCGCCCTGATTGCGCCAAGAGATCAGCTCTTGGCAAGCGGAACGCACGACGCCCTGGCCGAGGCGGCTCGACGATTTGGGGCGGCTATTGCTCCGGTATGGCTGCTTGATCAGGTATCAACTGATGCCGCCCGTACCAGAGCAGACCTGGTGGTCGCAGAGCTCGCAATAACCGCAGACAGCCGCCTGGTTGGGCTGACTTTACCGACCAGCGGAGTCGCCGATCTCTATGGCATTGCCATCCTCGGCGTCCATCGTGCCAGCAGACGCGAAACAGCCATAGACCACTCAGTTGGGCAGCAAACTCTGGGTGAGGGCGATGTTCTTTTGACGATGGGTACAATGGAGCAGATCCGCGAATTTGCTCAAGGCGATGCACTGCTAGTGCTGGACGGCGCGCGGGAAATGCCCCGGCGCGCAAAGGCTATTCTCGCCTTGGCGATAATGTTCGGTTCGGTTGCGACAGCCAGCCTTGGGCTCCTGCCGATTGCGATTTCCGCACTTGGCGGTGCCATCGCGATGTTGGTTACTGGCTGCGTTCGGTTTGATCGGGTGGGGCGTGCACTTTCGGCAAAGGTTATTGTCCTCGTTGCCGCAAGTATCGCGATAGGTCGTCTAGTACTGGAAAGCGGTGCCGCTGCGTTTCTGGCAGACGTATTATCCCTGGGGCTGGTCTACCTACCTGCTGCCGGAGTGATGGCGGCGGTGATGATTTTTGTTGCTGCGCTAACTAATTTTGCCTCGAATGCCACGGCCGCGACTGTTGGCACGCCAATCGCCGTATCAATCGCGGGGCAACTTGGGTTGCCGCCGGAGCCGCTAGTTTTGGCCGTCTTGTTCGGTTGTAACCTTTGCTATGCTACGCCGGTGGCCTATCAAACAAACATGCTCATCATGGCCGAGGGGGGATACCAGTTTCGTGACTATGTTCGGACAGGATTGCCGCTGATCCTGATTATGGTTGTTAGCTTGTCGATCCTTTTGACGCTTCGATACGGGCTTTGATCATTCGAGCATTTTGCGAATTATTCGCATTAAATTGATCGGTTTCATCGATTACCGGACGCAGAATTTCCCTTTGGATTTGTTGCGGCTGATTGCGCAATGCGCACCGGTCACGATTCCCCGCCAAAGGAGACACAAGATGGGACTCAAGGGCTCGAAGACCGAGGAAAACCTCAAGGCCGCCTTCGCTGGTGAAAGCCAGGCGAACCGCCGGTACCTGTACTTCGCACAGAAGGCCGACATCGAAGGCCACAACGACGTTGCCGCCGTGTTCCGCTCGACCGCGGAAGGCGAAACCGGCCACGCGCACGGCCACCTCGAGTACCTCGAAGAGTGCGGCGATCCGGCCACCGGCGAACCGATCGGTGATACCGTTGCCAACCTGAAGGCTTCGATCGCCGGCGAAACCCACGAGTACACCGATATGTACCCGGGCATGGCCAAGACCGCCCGCGACGAAGGTTTCGACGAAATTGCCGACTGGTTCGAAACCCTGGCCAAGGCTGAAAAGAGCCACGCCGGCAAGTTCCAGAAGACGCTCGACACGCTCCTCGCTGACGCGTGATTGATTAGCGCCGCTCCGGGACTGTCCCGGGGCGGCGTCTGATTCCAGAAGACAGGGGTTCCCGACATGGAAGGCAGCCTGGAGGCGCCGACCCGCCACGTCATTCCGTGGCAGGATGAGGCCTGGTACGATGAAGCAGCGCTCGATGCCGAGCTGCGCCGCGTCTATGACATCTGTCATGGCTGCCGGCGGTGCTTCAATCTGTGCGACAGCTTCCCGATCCTGTTCGACGCGATCGATGAGGCGCCGAACGAGGAAGTCGAGGACCTGACCAAGCCGCAGCTTCAGGCCGTCGTTGACGCCTGCACGCTGTGCGACATGTGCTTCATGACGAAGTGCCCCTATGTGCCGCCGCACAGCTTCGATCTGGATTTCCCGCACCTGATGCTGCGCGCCCGCGCGATCGAGCATCGCAAGGGCGAAACCAAGCTGGCCGACCGCGAGCTCGCCCAGATGACGCGCAACGGCAAGCTGGGCTCGGCCGTCGCCGGGATCGCCAACTGGGCAACCGATCCGAACAACGATTTCACCCGCGGCCTGATGGAATCGACCCTCGGGATCGATCGCCGCGCCCATGTGCCGACCTTTGCCGAAGTGCCGCTGGTCAACAAGGCGGTTGGCATCACCCCGCCGCCCAATCCGGATGGTCCGGCCTTTGGCAAGAAGGTCGTGCTCTATGCCGGCTGCCACGACAACTTCAACGACGGCACCCCCGGTGAGGCCGCGATCAAGGTGCTGGCGCACAATGGCGTGCAGGTGCGGGTCGAGTATCCGGACTGCTGCGCGATGCCCAAGTTCGAGAATGGCGATCTGCCGGCCGTCGCCAGTGCCGCCACGCGGATCTCGGCGTTCTTCCAGCCGCTGATCGAACAGGGCTGGGACATCGTACCGCTGACTACCTCCTGTGCGCTGATGCTCAAGTTCGAATGGCCGCTGATCGAGCCCGAGAACGAGGCGGTGAAGCTGCTGAGCAAGCACACCTTCGACGTGTCCGAATATGTCGTGGCGCTGTCGAAGGAGACGGGTCTCGCCCCGATCGAAGCCATGCCGTCGTCGATCGCGGTGCACTTTGCCTGCCACGCCCGCGCCCAGAACATGGGGCCGAAGGCGATGGAAATGCTGAAGCTGATCCCCGAAGCCAAGCCCGCGCTGACCGAACGCTGTTCGGGCCACGGCGGCAAGTGGGGGATCTTCAAGGACAACTTCGACCGCGCCCTGAAGGTGGGCAAGCCCGCCGCGCGCAACCTCTTGAAGGGCGAGCCCGACGTGATCGTCAGCGAATGCCCGCTGGCCGGCCCGCACCTCAAGCAGGTGATCGAAACAACCGGGGCCCAGGCCCCCGACCGCATCGGCCATCCCATCGAGGTGATGGCCCAGGCCTATGGATTGTAACAAATATGCCCCGCAATGCCCGCACCATCACCGCTGACGATATCCTGCCGCTGGATCGCTATGAGCTGATCCGCAACGACAAGAAGCAGGAAGCCCTGCTGCGCAAGAAGCTGACCCGCATGGGCGTCGGCCCGCACGCCACGGCGCTGTTCGAAACCTGGGATTCGATGTGGCTCCAGGTCCAGGAAATGCTGCGGATCGAAAAGGGCGGCGCGGACCAGCTGGTGGACGAACTATCGGCCTATGACCCGATGGTCCCCAAGGGCCGCGAGTTGACCTGCACCCTGCTGTTCGAGATCGCCGAGCCGGATCGCCGCGATGCCTTCCTGCGAACGATTGGCGGGGTGGAAGACCATATCTCGATCCACGTCGGCGGCCAGGTGATCAAGGCCCGGCCCGAAGGCGATGTCGAGCGGACCCGCGAAAGCGATGGCAAGGCCAGTGCGGTCCACTTCCTGCACTTCGATTTCGATGATGCGGCAATTGCTGCGTGGAAGTCGGGCGATGGCACGGCCATGCTGGTGATCGATCACCCGAACTACGGCCACGCTGCAATCATCAGTGCCGACAGCCGCGAATACCTCGGCCGGGAATGCTTCGGCTGAGCTAGTTCACCGATTCCGCACCGCTGCGCAGGCGCGAGGATTCCTGGAGTCGCGCCATTTCCTCGGGCGTAAGCTGCTTGGGCCGCGCGGCTTCGCGCGCCTTCCTGGCGCGTTCGTTCCCCGGGAGCAGGTCTTCCGGCCGGGTCGCCATCTGCGAGGGCAGGGTGCGGAAACCGGGCTGGATTACCGGGCCGTCGTAATAGGATCCGGCGCCACCGCCGCCGCCATCGCCCGGGCCGGGATCGTCATAGGACATCCCGCCGCCGGACTTGACCTTCATGCCCTTGAACACCGAATTGCGCGCGCCGGCGGCATCGACCTGCGCCTTCTTCATTTCGTTCTTCTTGACCGTCTCGGCCACCGCTACGGTGGTCCGGCCATCGGCAAAAATCGCGATGCACGTCGTGATCGCCAGCGTTGCTGCCGCGAAATGCTTCAGCAAGCGTGGTGAAATCGGCAAAGACGGTGCAGCGCGGCGCATGGCGGCTGCCTTAGCTGGCGAAGGTTAATCGCCCGGCATTTCAACGTGGTTACAAAAACGTTGACGGCCGCCGGGGTGAAAGGGGCACCCCGACGACCGTCGTTTCTCCTCCCCAGGAGGACTTAGGGCTTAGCTGTAGGTGCCAAGCCGATGGTAGAGCGCGTTGATCCGCGCGATTTCTTCCGGGGCGTCTACGGCTCTGGCGTGGCTGGCCAGGGCTGCCCGGAGCAGCTGGAAATCGGCCGTCGAAAGCAGGGCGCGGGCGCGCTGCGGTTCGCGGGTTTCGGTAGCGGTCGTATCGGTCATCGCACCTTACTCCTTGCTGCTAGTCTTGTTTCCCGGCCTTATGCCGCGAATTGGTTCCTGCTGCGGCTTTATGCCGCAAACTGATTCATGGTGTTGTGTTCGCCGCCAGCCTTGAGCGCGGCTTCACCGGCGAAGTATTCCTTGTGATCGTCACCGATGTCCGAACCGGACATGTTCTGGTGCTTCACGCAGGCGATGCCCTGGCGGATTTCCTGGCGCTGGACGTTCTTGACGTAGCCCAGCATGCCCTGTTCGCCGAAGTATTCGCGGGCCAGGTTGTCGGTGCTGAGCGCCGCGGTGTGATAGGTCGGCAGGGTGATCAGATGGTGGAAGATCCCGGCCTGGGCCGCGGCATCGCGCTGGAAGGTGCGGATGCGCTCATCGGCTTCGGCGGCGAGCTCGGTGCCGTCATAGTCCACGCTCATCAGCTTGGCGCGGTCATAGGCCGACAAGTCCTTGCCCTCTGCAGTCCAGGCATCGAACACCTGCTGGCGGAAGTTCAGCGTCCAGTTGAAGCTGGG
>DKII01000078.1:10480-17876 GCA_002454125.1 Novosphingobium sp. UBA6722 | reverse complement strand
ATCGAGCGCGTGTTCGGCGTCGATAAAGGCCGCCGTGCCGCCGCTCTTCTGCGCTTCGGCGATGACGTGCAGCGCCAGCGTGGTCTTGCCCGAGCTTTCGGGACCGTAGACTTCGATCACGCGGCCACGCGGCAGGCCGCCGATGCCGAGCGCAATATCAAGGCCGAGCGAGCCGGTGGAGATCGCCTCAACCTCCATCGCTTCCTTCGAGCCGAGCTTCATCGCGCTGCCCTTGCCAAACGCGCGATCGATCTGGGCCAGCGCCGCTTCCAGCGCCTTCTGACGGTCCATCGTTTCCTTGCCTTCCTGAATCAGCTTGAGTTGTGCAGCCATTGTCCGTCCCCTTGCCTAACCAGCCGACCCAGCAGGTCAACTGCGACTCGGTGTACCCAATTTGTTCCATGAGAACAAGAGGGGAACTAGAACAAATTTGGAACAGACGTTTTTGTTCGTGAATTCAGGTTTTTATACCTGATCAAAGGGTCTGCGGCTAGAGCCGAAACGCCGCCAGCCGTCGATAATGTTCTTCAGCCTCGGCCGCGATCTCCGCGAGGTGCGCCGGCAGGGCCGGAACCGCGTCCCCGCCCGGCGCGGCAAAGCCGGTCGAGGCCTCGACCCCGGCATACCAGGCCGGTGCCCAGACGCCGTCGCTGGCGCGTTTGCCAGCGGGCCAGCTGAGCATCGCCGGGTCGAAATCCAGCTCAAGCGCAGCGCACAGCGCGCCGAGCGTGCGGGCCGGATCGGCCAACACATCGGCCGCGTCGATCACCGGCGGGGCATGGCCCAGCCGGTCAGCCTCGGCATCAAACAGCTCGCTTTGCTGGACCACGCCGATATCGGCGAGCGTCACCGTTTCCCGACTCTTGACGTAGGAGGCAAGCACGCGGACCGGGTCACGGATCAGGAAGGCGTTGCGGCACGCCGCAATCCATTCACGCCCAAACTCCGGCAGCATGTGGTGGGTCATGTGCTTCTGATACCATAGCGCAGAGCCGTCTGGCGCAGCGCCGGTCAGCTGCGCGGCCACATCGCGCCAGTCATTGGGCTGCGAGGCCAGCACTTCGTCGCGCATGGGATGGTCCAGCCGGGTCTGCGCCAGGTAGGCGGCATAGAACGGCTCATCGCTAACCGCACAGTCGGCGCGATTCTCGAACGCGCGCATCATCGCGGTCGAGAGGTTCCTGGGGCCTGACCACATGGCGATCCGGATTGTCACAGCAATGGGTGCTCCCTGGCGTATTGGTCCTTGAGCGCGGCATAGGCGGCCTGGAGTGCTTGCGTCACCGGGCCGGCCCCCGGCGGAAAGGCTGTCCCGTCGACCCGCGCCACGGGCGTGATCCCGCCCATTGTGCCGGTGACGAAAGCCTCATCGGCACCCAGCAGATCCTGCGGCGGAAAATCGCCGACCTGGATTGGCGCTGCCCCGCCCTGGCACAGCGCGATCACATTGCCGCGGGTGATGCCGGGGAAGCAGAACCGGTCGGTGGCGCAGCGCACCTCGCCGTCCTTCACCCAGAACAGGTTGGTGGCGTTGCACGAGGCAATCATGCCGTGCGGATCGAGCATCACCGCCTCATCCGCCCCCTGATCGATCGCTTCGAGCAGGGCGCGGATATAGTTCAGCCGGCTGTGCGAATTGAGGTGCATGTCAAAGGTTTCAGCGCCGCTGGTGCGGATCGAGCCGATGTGCAGGTTGAGGCCGGTCACGGCCACGCTCGGCACCTTGAACTCGGCGGTGCAGACGACTGTGGCCTTGCCGAGCGCGTGGCGCGGGTCCTGGTTGATCGAGCGCTTGCGCCCGCGCGTGACCATCAGCCGCAGGTGCGCACCGTCTTCCATGCGGTTGGCCAGCAGCAGCCGCTTGAGTTCGGCGCGCATCTCGTCTGGCGTCAAGCCCACATCGATCGCGATCGCCCGGGCCCCGGCATAGAGCCGATCGAGATGCGCCTCGAGGAACAGCAATGCGCCGCGGTGCAGCCGCAGCCCTTCCCACACCCCGTCGCCCAGCCCGAAACCGGCATCGAAGATCGAGACAGTGGCGTCCTGCAGCGGTACCAGCGCCCCATCGACCAGCGCCAATACGCCGGCATTGCGCGGGTCGTCGGCAAAGTCCTGACTTCCGGCCATCTGCCCCCGCCTGCCCCGCTCAGGCCTTGGCCGCAGCCAGCACACCGCCGACCTTGTCGGTTACCTGCTGCACGGTAAAGGGCTTGGGCAGGAAGTGGACGTCGGCGATGTCGATTTCCTTGCGGAGCTGCTCTTCGGCATAGCCCGACATGAACAGCACCGGCAGCGAGGGATGGCGGGCGCGGATTTCGCGGACCATGGCGGGGCCGTCCATGCCGGGCATGACCACGTCGGACAGGACCAGGTCGAATTCGGCGCCCTGCTCGACATAGGCCAGGCCTTCATCGCCATCGGCGGCGGCGGTGACGGTATAGCCCGCGCGGGTCAGCGCGCGTTCGGCGACGGCGCGGACCATGTCCTCATCCTCGACCAGCAGCACGCGCCCGCCCCCGGCCCACTGCGCGGCCGGTTCGGTGCGGGCCGTCTTGGCGGCGAGTTCCTCGGCCGTGGCGTGGTGGACCGGCAGATAGACCGTGAACTTCGTGCCCTTGCCCACTTCGCTGTCGGCAAAGATGAAGCCGCCCGATTGCTTGACGATGCCGTAAACGGTCGAGAGGCCGAGGCCCGTGCCCTTGCCCTGTTCCTTGGTGGTAAAGAACGGCTCGAAGATCTTGCCGAGGTAATCGGGCGCGATCCCGGTGCCGGTGTCTTCCACCACCAGTGCGGTGTAATCGACTTGCGGCATGATCGCGCTGCGCATGCCGCGCACATCGGCGGCGGTGACGCGGCGCGTGGCGAGCGTGATCTTGCCGCCGCCGATCTCGCCCTTGGACAGCACCGCATCGCGGGCATTGACCACCAGGTTGACGATCACCTGCTCCAGCTGGCTGGGATCGGCGCGAACGGCGCCCAGATCGCGGTCGTGCGTGACGGTAAGCTTTACCTTCTCACCGATCAGCCGTTTCAGCAGGGTTGAGACATCCTGCACCACGTCGGGCAATTGCAGCACTTCGGGCCGCAACGTCTGCTGGCGGCTGAAGGCCAGGAGCTGGCGGGTCAGGCTGGCGGCGCGGTTCGAATTGGCGCGGATCTGCTGGATATCGTCGTAATCGCTATCGCCCGGCGTATGGCGCAGCAGCATCAGATCGCAGGTACCAAGGATCGCGGTCAGCACATTGTTGAAATCGTGCGCGACGCCGCCCGCAAGCTGCCCCACGGCCTGCATCTTGGTAGCCTGGGCCACCTGACGCTTGAGCCGGGTCTCCTCGCTGGAGTCGGTCAGGCTGAGCAGCACGGCCGCCTCACCCAGCCCGCGCACGCCGGCCAGGCTGAGCGTCACCGGGTCTTCCGGCTGGGTGCGCAGCCGCACGGCCAGGTCACCTGCTGCGGCGGGCCCCTGCGCAAAGCGGCGGATCGCATCGGAAATCGCGCCCTTGTCTTCCTGCACCACCAGGTCGGTCGGATAGACCGGCGGAGCCTCGCCCTCACGCCCGGCGGCGCGCATGAAGGCCGGGTTGGCGAAGAGCAGCCGCCCATCGCGATCGGCCATGGCCAGGCCCAGCGGCAGGTTGCCGAGCAAGGCCTCGAGATGCGGGACAGCTGCCGTCCCTTCCACTGCCCCGCCGCCCAGGCCCACTCCGGCCTCGACCAGCAGCATCAGCGAAGGCGTGGTGCCGTAATCGACCGCGCCGGGTGCATCGGGATCACGCACCGGCAGGTAATACATCGTCAGCGGATTGCCGCGCCGCCCTTCGCGCGCCCAGCTGACCTGGTCACGCTCATCCTGGCGGAGGAAGGCGGTAAACTCCTGCCCGGTCAGCAGCGCCGCCGGATCGCCCGTGGCGCGCGCGGCAAAGCCGGAGCTGGCGGCGCGGATCTTGCCATCGGGATCGACGATCGCAGCGGCCATCCCGGCCGCGGCGAGTGCCCGACCCAGCTTGCCGTCAAGGTGCGGAACAAGCTCGGCCACCGGATCGGGGTTGGCCAGCGGACTGATCGTCCAGACCAGGTAATCGTCGCCCCGCCCGGCGCGCTGCGCCTCGGCGCTCCAGCGGCCGATCTCGTTCTCGATGATGTCGGCCTTGCCCTGCCCGTCGCGCCAGCCCGAGCGGCCGGCCTTGGCGAGGCGTTCGAGCGAGGCATTGTCGACCGGCAGGCGCGGCGGGGCGTGGGACGTGGTGAAGCAGGCCTCGAAGGCGCGGTTGGCGCAGACCAATCGGCCGGCGCGGTCGGTGATGGCGACGGCGCAGTCCGGCCGGTCAATCGCCGCCACAGTCACCGACCAGTCCGGCAGGGCATATTCGACCTGTTGCTCGACCGGTTTGGGCTTGGCCAGCACCCAGGTCAGCCCGCCCAGCGCAATCAGGCCGGCAGCAAAAGCGGCCAGGACAAGCGCGCTATCGGTGGCAAGCCAGACCAGGCCCAGGCTGACGACCAGGGCCGCGCCAACGATCAGCCGCTCACTCCCGCTGGCGGCCAGACGAGAGCCGGGCGCGCTCACGGTTGGATCGGTTCCTGCTGCCGCCGCTGGGCGACAATCCGTTCCTGCGCCGCGCGGCGCTTGCGGCGGACCCAGCTGGTCCAGGTGAAGGAGGAAACAAGATAGCCGACTGCCGCCGACACCGTTGAAATGATGAACAGACCGAGCAGTGCCGCCGGCGCCGCGTCGGACAGCAGCCAGTTGGTCCATTCGCCCAGGCCCGCGCCGCGCTCATAGAGCCCGTAGAAAGTCGCGGGATCGGCATGGAAACCCAGCTTGTTGCCCAGCCAGATCGATCCGGCCAGGATCAGCGGCGTGGTCGCCGGGTTGGACAGGAAGGTCATCAGCGCGGCCAGCGGGATATTGCCGCGGCAGGGCACGCACATCAGCGCGGCGCCGATGATCTGGATCCCCGGGATCAGCGCGAAGATGCCGACCAGTAGGCCGACCGCCACCCCCCGCGGGACCGAGCGGCGGGTAAAGCGCCACAGTTCCGGCCGGCGGGCAAACGGCCCGACCCAGCGGTTGTGCTCCAGCTCCTCACGCCTGGGCATGTTGGCCCGGGCCCAGCGGAAAATGCGGGAAGAAAAGGTGGTCATTTGTGGTCCCGCATAATCCGCGCCTGGTCACGCTTCCAGTCGCGTTCCTTGATCGTGGCGCGCTTGTCCGCCACGTTCTTGCCCTTGGCCAGTGCCAGCTCGACCTTGGCGCGGCCGCGGCCGTTGAAATAGATCGACAATGGCACCAGCGTCATGCCCTTGCGCTCAACCGCCCCGGTGAAGCGGGCAATCTCACGCTCATGCAGCAGCAGCTTGCGCGGGCGCTTGGGCACGTGGTTGAAACGGTTGCCGTGGCTGAATTCCGGCACGTTGGAATTGATCAGCCAGACTTCGCCGTTCTTGACCTCGGCATAGGCCTCGGCAATCGAGCCTTCGCCGAACCGCAGGCTCTTCACCTCGGTCCCGGTCAGGGCGATCCCGGCCTCGGTCGTATCCTCGATATAGTAATCGAACCGCGCCCGCCGGTTTTCGGCGACCACCTTTTTCTTGTCGAATGCTGCGTGGGTCGGACGGGCCATTATGCGGGCCATGTAGGCACGATGCGGTAAAAAGGAAACCGCCAGTCCTACTTAAATGAAGTGGAAACAGGCTGGCCTGATTCAGACCAGCCCGGCGTGCTCCAGCGCGGCATCGACCGCGCGGCGGCTTTCGGCGCTGCAGGCGACCAGCGGCAGGCGGACTTCCTCGTTCAGCCAGTCGCAGACCCGGGTCAGCGCGTACTTGACCGGGCCCGGCGAGGCATCGGTGAACAGCGCCTGGTGCAGCGGGAACAGCCGCTCGTTGAGCTCGTGCGCCCTGGCCGTGTCACCGGCCTGGCTGGCGGCCTGGAATTCGGCGCAGAGCCGCGGGGCGACGTTGGCGGTGACCGAGATGCAGCCCACCCCGCCCCCGGCGTTATACTGCAATGCCATGTCATCGTTGCCGCACAGCTGAACGAAGCCGGGGCCAAGCGCCAGGCGGTGCGCGGTCAGGCGGGTCATATCGCCGCTGGCATCCTTGATGCCGATGATCCGGTCGGGGAAGCGGCGGGCCAGTTCGGCGACCGTCTCGGGCTTGATGTCGGTCACGGTCCGGCCGGGCACGTTATAGAGCACGATCGGCAGGTCGACCTTTTCCGCCAGGTAGCTGAAGTGCGCGAGCAGTCCGGCCTGGCTGGGGCGGTTGTAATAGGGCGCGACCATCAGCGCGGCAGCGGCGCCCACGGCCTTGGCTTCCTGCATGTGCCACAGCGCGGTCTGGGTATCGTTGCTGCCGCAGCCGGCGATCACCGGCACCCGGCCGGCCGCCGCTTCGACCGCAACCGCGAACAGGCGGTGCTGCTCATCGTTGGAAAGCGTGGGCGCTTCGCCGGTCGTGCCGCAGGGCACGAGCGCTGCCGAACCTTCGGAAATCTGCCAGTCAACCAGCCGCCGAAAGGCCGCTTCGTCCACCGAACCTGTGGTGAACGGGGTAATCAGCGCCGGAATCGAGCCGGAGAACATGGACTTTATCCTTCCGCTTGGCCCATATGGAGCCGTGACTGCCGCCCCGGCAGCCGCCTGTTCAGCGCCTGATAAGGAGCCTTTGCCAAGAATGTCCAGCATGGTCCGCACGACATTTGCTTTGCTGCTGGCAAGCCTGGCAATAACTCCTTCAGTTGCCTCCGCCCAGGATGGTGCGGACTGGGACCGCGCGCGCGCTGCCCAGGTCGATGCGCCGGCCAGTCCGATGGCCCAGGCCGTGGCGCGCTGGAAGCTGCTGAGCAGTTCCGATCGCTTCCTGTTTGACGATTACGCCAGCTTCCTGCTGAGCTATCCGGGCTTCCCCGAGGAGGCCAAGCTGCGCGGCTATGCCGAACGCGCGCTTGAGCGGGAGACTGTGCCGGCCACCCGGATCGCCGCCTTCTTCGATCGCTACCCGGCGCTGGGCAATGCCGCCCGCGCCCGCCATGCGCTGGCACTGTTCGAACTGGGCCGGCCGGAAGCGGCCGAGCTGGGCCGCGCGGTGTGGCGCGGCGGGCCGATGAGTGACCTTAGCGAAGCTGCGCTGTCGGCTCGCCTCGCCAATGTCCTGACCGTGGCGGACCATGATGCGCGGATGGACGCGCTGCTGTGGAACAACAATTCGGCGCAGGCGACCCGCCAGCTGCTCTATGTCTCGCCCGCCGCGCGGACGGTGTTCCTGGCCCGGCTGGGCCTGGTCAACGGGCAGGACCCGGCAGCGCAGGGGCTCGATCCCGGCCCGGGCGTGCTCCGCGATGCCGGCTATGTCTATAACCGGGTGCGGATGCTGCGGACGAACGGGCAGGCGG
>DKII01000078.1:5774-10433 GCA_002454125.1 Novosphingobium sp. UBA6722 | reverse complement strand
CGAACGGGCAGGCGGCGCTGGCCTCCTCGGTTCTGGCCACGCGCCCGCCGCTCGCCGCCCCGCCGCGCGATGCCCGCCGTTGGATCGGCGAACTGCTGGCCGTTGCGCGCCGCAGCGAAGCCGCCAATGCCGTGCGCATCGCCGCCAGCATCGACGAAACGTTCCCGCCGGGCACCGATGTCAGCGCACAATCCTTCGCGATCCGCGATGATTATACCTCGCTGATGTGGCTCGGCGGAACCAAGGCGTTGTATGAGCTGGGCGATTCAGCCCGCGCCGCGCCGCTGTTCTATCGCTATGGCGCCGCCGCGCGCAGCCCGCAGACGCGCGCGAAGGGCTATTACTGGGCCGGACGCGCCATGGCCCAGGCCGGCAACCAGGCCGAAGCCAACCGCTATTTCGAAATGGCGGCGATCTATCCCGAACAGTTCTATGGCCAGCTTTCGCTTGAACGGCTGGGCCGGCCGATGCCAGCCTTCAACCAGGTGCCGCGCGCCGTCCCGACCGCCGCTGAACGTGCCGCCTTCAACGCCCGCCCGTTGACCTTGGCCGTGCGGGAAGTGGCGCGCGAAAGCGATTGGCCGACCGGCGTGCGCTTCTTCCGCGAAATCAGCGACCAGGCCCTGACCGAGGCCGATCACGTCATGGTGGCCGATCTGGCGCGCGAGCTGGGTCGGCGCGATCTGGCCGTTATCCTGGCTCAGGCCGCCCATACCGATGGCTTTGGGGAGTTCCATAAGACCGGCTATCCGCTGATCCCGGTGGTGGCCGGATCGAACTGGACCATGGTCCATGCGATCACCCGGCAGGAAAGCCAGTTTGCCATGAACGCGATCAGCCATGCCGGCGCACGCGGGCTGATGCAGCTGATGCCGGGCACCGCGCGCGAACAGGCCGGCAAGATGGGGCTAGAATACAGTCCCGAAGCGCTGACCACCGATGCGGGCTATAACATTACCCTGGGCGATGCCTATTTCCGGCGGATGCTGGACTATTACGGCGGCAGCTATCCGCTGGCGGTGGCCGCGTACAATTCGGGCCCGGGCAACGTGAACAAGTTCCTGCGCGCCAACGGCGATCCCCGGAATGGCGGGATCGACTGGATCGACTGGATTGAACGCATCCCGCTCACCGAGACGCGCGGCTATGTCCAGCACGTGCTGGAAAACGCGGTGGTCTATGAATCGATGAATCCGGACAAGGCGCGCATGAGCGGCCCCAACCCGCTCAGCCGGTTTATCGGCAAGCGCAACCCGGGTTGAACCGGTGAAACCCGACGGTCCGCCGATCACTCCGGCCGGAATGGCCGCGCTGCGGGCGCGCTATGACCACTTGTTGGGCACCGAACGCCCGGCAATCGTCGAGATTGTCAGCTGGGCCGCCGGCAATGGCGATCGCAGCGAGAACGGCGATTACCTCTATGGCCGCAAGCGGATGCGCGAGATCGACCGCGAACTGGCCCATCTGGCGCGGCGGATGAAGTTCTGCCGGGTGGTCGATCCGGCCCGGCAGGAAGACCGGCAACGCGCTTGGTTCGGTGCGACGGTCATCATCGCTGACGAGGATGACAACCAGCGCACCCTGACCCTGGTCGGCGATGACGAGCAGGATGCAAGCGCGGGCCTGATCGGCTGGTCAGCCCCGCTCGCCCGGGCGCTGCGCGGGGCGGCGGTGGGTGACCTGCGCCGGGTCCACCTGCCCGGCGGCGAAAAGGAATGGGAAGTCCTCGCGATCAGCTACCCGCAGCCTTGAATGCCTTGCTAATTGCGCAGAAAGGCCCATAGCGGGCCCATCGTGAGCAGACCCCAGGTAAGCGCTCGCGGCTGAGAGACTCCTCGCGCTCCCGCTTACAAGCCGAGGAGCTGCCCATGGATCTCAATTCCCAGTATTTTCGCCACCAACGCACCCTGATGCGCGCCGCTGCATCCGATTGCGCCGGACAGCGCGGCACGCTGATAAGCGAAGCCGCTGCGATTGCCCGGTCGATCGCCGGCCACCAGACCGGCCTTGGCGCCGCTGCATCCACCGGCTGGAGCCTCATCGCATGAGCCGGGCGATGAACCTGGCGCTTAGCGAAGCGGAAGTGCAGGCCGCCTGCGCCCAGGCCAATATCCGGATCAGCGCGATCGAACCGCTGCCGCAGGCCGGCACCCATGTGGTCTGCCTGACCGGCGAGGGCGCCGATGCGCTGCGCGCCAAGCTGGGCAAGCACCTGATCGCGGGCAAGGTGAAGCGCTTTGCCTTCTACCGGATGCCCAGCTCCTGGTAAGCTGACGGCTTTTCCCCGTGCGCAGTTTCTGCGATGGGGACAGCCATGGCCGAAGTGATCAACCTGCGCCTTGCCCGCAAGGCCCGCGCCCGCAACAAGGCCGCACAACAGGCGGCGGAGAATCGCGCACTTCATGGTGAGAGTGCCGCCGCACGCCAGCGCCGCCAAGCGGATGAGGCGCGCCAGGTCCGCGACCTGGACGCGCATCGGCGGGACAAACCCTGATGCGCACGACCTATGACAGCGCCACGGTCCGGCTCTACCATCTTGACGGTGCCAGCGAGGGCGGCGCGGCGACCACGCTGCTTTATGGCCCGTTGGCCGAGGCGCTGGAACTAGCCGCGCAGCAGCCATCGGAAGTTCAGGACGGTCTGTTCATCGCCACTGACAACGATGTGGTCGCCTATCTAGACCTGATCGGTGAGGCCTGAAGTGCTGCGCCGCGCCGTGCTCGCCCTGGCCCTGATCGCCGCCCCCGCCCTGGCGCGCGACAGCCTGGGCATGTTCGGCGGCTGGGGCGCGTTCAGCGATCCGCAGGCACCGGGCGGGCCGCGCTGCTATGCCATCGCCATGGCCGCACCTTCGACGCTGCAGCGTGATTACCAGCCCTATGCCACGGTCGGCACCTGGCCGCGTGCGCAAGTCCGCGGGCAGGTTCATTTCCGCTTGTCGCGCAAATTGCAGCCGGGTGCGCCGATCACCCTGATCATGAGCGGCCGGCGCTATCCGCTGGTCGGCGGCGGCGGCGATGCCTGGGCGGCAGACAAGCGGATGGATGCCGCCATCGTCGCCGCCATGCGTTCGGCCGGCGAAATGACGGTCAGTGCACGCGACGCCACCGGACGGGGCTTTACAAATACCTGGTCGCTCGACGGGGCAGCAACGGCAATGGATGCCGCCGCCGTTGGCTGCGCCCGTCTGCGTTAGGCGGCGCTAGAAGCGCAAGCCAACACTCGCGACGACCTGGTGACGATCGGTATCGATCCGGAAGCGGCTTGAATCCGGGCTCTGGCCTTCGAAATCGAACTCGGCCTCGCTGTACTTAGAGTAGCGATATTCGATCTTGGCGAAGGCGTTTTCACTGACAGCAAGCTCGACCCCGCCGCCCAGACGCCAGCCATCGGTATCGAGCCGCTGGTTGAGGTTCACCGTCCCGTCGGTCCCGACCAGATTGTAACGGGCATTGGTGTAACCACCCTTGACGTAGGCCAGGGCGTTGCTGCCGATGATCAGGCCGGCGCGCGCACCAACGTAGATATCGCGGCCGGTTTCTACTCGGCCCAGGTTGAACGTGTTCGGTACGCCGTCGGTGTTGCTCTTGGCGGTACTGTCGGTCAGTTCGGCCTCTGCACCGATCACGGCCGACTGGCCAATGGCGAAGTCGAAGCCGACGCCGCCACCATAAAGCAACCCATCGACCGACTGGTCGAGATCGCGCGTGGTGTCGTTATCGACCGAGCTACCGGAACGGCTTTTGTCCCAGCCGACCGTGGCTTCAACCCGGGGGCCGGTGAAGGTCGCCTGCGCATCCTGCGCCAGAGCAGGGGTTGCCGACAAGACGGTGTCGGCAGCGAGTGCTGCGAGGATTTTCTTCATTACTAAATCTCCAACCTGTTTGCCCAAACTTTGCAGGCTCCCGGGAGAAGCCACTGGCGGCGCTGTAGTTCCGCGCGACGGGACAGGCGGAGCCTGCGGCACGGCAGAGGCCCGTGGGCAGTGCCTTTGCGCTTTGCGGCCAGGTTCCCTATATCGCGCGCCATGCAGATTCCCGGCCTGATCGATCCCGTCCCCGTCGCGCGCGACATCACCCCGCGCGAGGATGGCCGCGTTGACCTTATCGGCCTGCCGCGCCCGCGGATCGCTGAACTGCTCGAAGCTGCCGGGCTTGATGCCAAGGCCGCCAAGCTGCGCGCCAAGCAGGTGTTCCACTGGCTCTACCATCGCGGCGTGACCGATTTCGATGCGATGACCGACATCGCCAAGACCATGCGCCCGTGGCTGGCCGAACGCTTCGTGATCGGTCGCCCCGAGATCGTGCTGAGCCAGCATTCCAGCGACGGCACCCGCAAGTGGCTGCTGAAGACCGCCGACGGGCACGAGTTCGAGATGGTCTTCATCCCCGATGCCGATCGCGGCACGCTGTGCGTTTCCAGCCAGGTCGGCTGCACGCTCAACTGCCGGTTCTGCCACACCGGCACGATGCGGCTGGTGCGCAACCTGACGCCGGGCGAAATCGTCGGCCAGGTCATGTTGGCGCGCGATGCGCTGGGCGAATGGCCCAAGGCCGGCCAGGCCGATCTTTCCGCGCTGGGTGACGATCTGGTTGATGACGACGGCGGCTATTCGGCTGACGGGCGACTGCTGACCAACATCGTGATGATGGGCATGGG
>DKII01000078.1:0-5645 GCA_002454125.1 Novosphingobium sp. UBA6722 | reverse complement strand
CTGGCCCTGTCCAAGCGCCGCATCACGCTCTCCACCAGCGGCGTCGTGCCGATGATGGCCAAGTGCGGTGAGGAAATCGGCGTGAACCTGGCGGTCTCGCTCCACGCGGTGACCAAGGACATCCGTGACGAGATCGTGCCGATCAACCGCAAGTACGGCCTGGAAGAACTGCTCCAGGCCTGCGCCGACTATCCCGGTGCCAGCAATGCCCGCCGCATCACCTTTGAATACGTGATGCTGAAGGACAAGAATGACAGCGACGAGCACGCGCGTGAGCTGGTCCGGCTGATCAAGCAGTACAAGCTGCCGGCCAAGGTCAACCTGATCCCGTTCAACCCCTGGCCGGGCGCGATCTATGAATGCTCCACGCCCGAACGGATCCGGCGCTTCTCCGAAATCGTATTCGAGGCCGGGATCAGCGCCCCGGTCCGCACCCCGCGTGGGCGCGATATCGATGCCGCCTGCGGCCAGCTCAAGACCACGGCCCAGAAGCTGAGCCGCGCCGAACTGGACCGGCTGGCCGAAGAAAAGCAGGCTGCGCTGGGTTGATTTGCTCGGCTCAGCGCGCAAACGCCACGGTTTACCAACCGGTGAAATCCACCGTTCAGATTGCAGGGTAGAGAGTTCTCCAACAGTTTCGATAACAGGAGAACGTCAATGTTCCGCAAGACCCTGATCGCCGCCACGCTGGCGACCGTCGCCATTCCCTCGGCCCAGGCTTTCGCCGATCCGCCGCGCTGGGCCCCGGCCCATGGCTATCGCGCCAAGAACGGCGACATCGCCTATCGCCGGACCGATAACGGCATCCGTTACTGGGAAGGCAGCGACGGCCGCTATTACTGCCGCCGCGGCGATGGCACCGTCGGCCTGCTGGTCGGCGCCGCCGTCGGCGCGCTGCTGGGCCGCGCGATCGACACCCGTGGTGAGCGCGCCACCGGAACGATCCTGGGCGCGGCTGCCGGCGCTCTGATCGGTAACGAATTGGCCAAGGGCCCGACGCGCTGTCGGTAAGCGGGCCACTAACCTGAACTAACCCTTTGCCGAGCGCGGCCGGGTGTGCATAGGGCAATCCCTATGCCCCCGGCCGTTCTCATTACTGGCGCTGGCAAGCGCATCGGTGCCGTGCTGGCGCGCAGCTTTGCCGCGCAGGGTTGGCATGTGGTGATCCACGCGCACCATTCGCCCGATGCGGCCCATGCCCTCGCCGCCACGCTGCCATCCGCCGAAGTCG
The DNA here is from genome assembly GCA_002454125.1 of Novosphingobium sp. UBA6722. Classification (GTDB taxonomy): domain Bacteria; phylum Pseudomonadota; class Alphaproteobacteria; order Sphingomonadales; family Sphingomonadaceae; genus Novosphingobium. Next base: position 4,414 of record DKII01000078.1, on the reverse strand, counting down.
TGCAATGCGATCTCCTCGATGGCGCTGCGGCGCTGGCGATGGTGGCCGATGTCGCCGCCCGGCTCGATGATTGGCGCGTGCTGGTCAACTGCGCCGCCGTGTTCCGCTATGACGATGGCGCGGCCATTGACCCGGCGGTCTTTGCCGAGGCGATCACGGTGAACGCCGAAACCCCCACCCGCATGAGCCAGGCCTTCCTGGCCCAGGCCCGGGCGAAAGGGGGCAAGCGGGTGATCCAGTTCCTCGACCAGAAGCTGCTCAACCCCAACCCAGACTTCTTCAGCTACACCATGGCCAAGCAGGCCTTCGCCGCCGCCGTGACCATGCTGGCCATGGCGCAGGCGGACCCGGAAACCCGCGTCTATGGCCTCGCCCCCGGCGCGATGATGCCCAGCTTCGACCAGCGCGAAGAAGAACATGAGGCCAGCGGGCGGATGAACCTGCTGCAGCGCCTGACCGACCCGCAGGAACTGGCCGATGCCGCGCTGTTCCTGGCCGAAGGCTGGGCCGCCAGCGGCGAGACGCTCTACATCGATTCCGGACAGCACCTGCTGGCCCAGCCGCGCGACGTGTTGTTCATGGCCAGAGGACTATAATGCTTGAAGCCTTCTTCGCGTCGACCGCCGTCGTCGCGCTTGCCGAGATCGGCGACAAGACCATGCTGTTGGCGATCGTGCTGGCCGCGCGCCTGCGCGCACCGGTTGCGATCCTGCTGGGGATCTTCGTTGCCACCATGGCCAACCACGCCCTGGCGGCATTGGTCGGCAGCCAGGTCGCCGGCCTGCTCGACGCCCCGTGGTTCCGTACAGCGGTGGCGCTGGGCTTCATCGCCATGGCCGCCTGGACCCTGGTGCCCGACAAGCTCGATGACGACGAGGACAGCGTCACCCATCGCGGCAGCGCCTTCCTGACCACGCTGGTCGCCTTCTTCCTGGTCGAAATGGGCGACAAGACCCAGGTCGCGACCATTGCCCTGGGCGCACAGTACCATTCGGTGCTGGTGGTCGCCGCCGGGACCACGCTGGGCATGATGCTGGCCAATGGGCCGGCCGTGTTCCTGGGCGAAAAACTGGTCGAGAAGGTCTCGCTCAAACTCACCCGCACCATAGCCGCGCTGCTGTTCCTGCTGCTCGGCCTGTGGCAGCTCGCCGAGGTCCTCGGCTGGCTGGGCTGATTGGGGCTTGCACTGACCGGCAAAAGGCATAGTCTCTTGCCTTATGTGGCTGCTCGACAAGATGCTCCGCGCGCTGATCAAGCAGGGTCAGCTTCGTGTCGTCGATCATGACGGCAGCGAACACCGCTATGGCGATCTTTCCGCCGATCCGGTCACCATCCGCCTGACCGATAAGGGCGCAGCGCTGCACATCGCTCGCGATCCGCGGCTCGGCGCGGGTGAGGCCTATACCGATGGGCGGCTGGTGGTGGAGCCACCGCACGACATCCGCGACATGGTGCTGCTGGTCATGGCCAATGCCGCCGGCTCGGGCACCGGCCTCAAGCCCCCCAGCCCCGCCAAGAAGCTGCTCGACCGGCTGGGCTCGCGGCTCGACCAGATCAATTACCGCAGCCGCGCCAGCAAGAACGTGGTCCACCACTATGGCCTGACCCGCGAGTTCTATGAGCTGTTCCTCGATGAGGACCGGATGTACTCGATGGCCTACTTCACCGATCCGGCCAACACGCTCGAGCAGGCCCAGGTCGACAAGAAGGCGCTGATTGCCGCCAAGCTCAACTTGCCGCGCGATGCCCGCCATATGCGGGTGCTGGACATCGGCTGCGGCTGGGGCGGGTTCGGGCTGTTCCTCAACCGCCACTACGGCTGCGAAGTGCTGGGCGTCAGCCTGGCGCCGGACCAGGTCAAGTTCGCCAATGAACGGGCCGAGGCGGCGGGCGTGGCCGACAAGGTGAAGTTTGAGCTGATCGACTATCGCGATGTCACCGGCACGTTCGACCGGATCAGCTCGATCGGCATGATCGAACACCTCGGCAAGCCGCATTACGAGGAATACTACGGCAAGACCTTTAGCCTGCTGGCCGACGATGGCGTGATGCTGACTCACACGATCGGCAAACCCGGCATGTCCGGCTCAACCGATGCCTGGGTGCGCAAGTACATCTTCCCCGGCCACTACCTGCCCTGCGTCAGCGACCTGGCGATTGCGCACGAGCAGACCGGCTGGAAGATCGCCGACATCGAGGAACTGCGCGTCCACTACGCCTGGACTCTGGCCGAATGGTACCGCCGCGCGGTCCTCCACCGCGAGCAGATCGTCGCGATGTTCGACGAGCGCTTCTTCCGGATGTGGCAATTCTACCTGGTCGGCGCCGAACAGGGCTTCCGCAACGGCACCATGGTCAACTTCCACGTCCAGGCAACCAAGCGCGAAGGCGTCCTGCCGGTGACGCGGGATTACATCACGGCCGAGATGGCGCGGTTGTCCGCAGCGGAGGGCGTGCCGACCTGGCATCTGGAGCGGGCGGCGGCGGAGTAGTAGCTAATCCGGATAGGCCTCGTTCATAGCCTGCCAGCTCAGCGCCACCAGCTCTTCCAGCACAGGCAGGTCCACATCGGCCAGCTTGTTGATGTAGAGGCAGGACTTGCCGGTCTTGTGCTTGCCCAGCCGCGCGAAGAGTTCGTCGGCCTTGGCTTGATGGCTGCAATAGTTGCCCATCAGGTAGACCGTCAGCGCCGCCTTGCGCGGGCTGAACCCGCCGCGGCACATCGTCCCTTCGCGGCCACTGTCGTACTTGTAGCTGTAGCTGCCGTAACCGATGATCGAGGGGCCCCACATCGCCGGTTCGAGCCCCGTCACGCGGCGATGCAGCGCGTCGATTGCCGCCGCTTCCTCGCGCCGCCGCTGATCCGGCACGGCGGCGATGTAATCCGCCACGCTCACTTCCGTCGCCTTGGTCTTGAGTTCTGCCTTGGCCATGTCTCATTCCTCTCCAAAGCGGGCATGCAGTTCCGGCAGGATCGCAGCCAGGTGATGCATTTCCTCAAAGCAGTGCCGCAGCAGGGCCAATCCAAGGCTGTCACCCAGCAACCAGCGCCGGGCCGCCGGCCGATTGACCGCCAGCGTCAGCAATGACCCAACCAGCGGGACCCGGCTGCGCAGACTGCCCAGGTGGAACCGGCTGTGCATCACGCAGCCATCCGCCGTGTCCTCGATCAGGTGAACCAGCTGGCCGTTGTCGATCCGCTCCTGCCGCAGCGAAACGTTGGCGCAGATGGCCGTACCCAGCGCATCGACGCGGACGGGATCGATGCCAAACGCCTCTGGTGCCACAAAGGCAATCGCCAGCCGGGTCAGCTCGCTGCCGATATACTCGTCCACGGCGCTGACATTGCCGACATAGCGCGCACGCCCCACCGGCAAGTGCCGCATGTCCCGGGCCAGTTGCGAGCGCAGGTGGGCCGCGGGATGCCATAGCCGGTAACGGGCGCTGGAAAGGCTGTGCCAGCCGAACCACCAGTCCCACATGGCGGCCTTCACGCCCGGCATCGGAATGGTGCAGGCCACGGTCAGCGTGGCATCGGGGTGGCGCCAGACGCCATCGGCCACCCCGTCTCCGCCAGGATCGGCCATCCGCGCATAGGAAACAAACGGGCCGCTGGCCTGCTGCACGCCCTTCGCTTCGGCGCCAGCGAGCGCAGCGGGCGGATCGCGCAGCGGGCGCTGCCACGGCGAGAGGTCATGAGGTTCAGCGATCTCGATCCAGCCGGCCATGGCGCAAGGCTATCGCGGCTTGGACAAATGGCAAACGCAATCATTGCGCCCCCGCCCCCCGCCTGCTAGCCGCGCCCCGCAGTTTCCAGCGGGAGTCGGTCAATGTCGGACATCAAGCGTGTGGTCCTCGCCTATTCGGGCGGCCTCGATACCTCGGTGATCCTGAAGTGGCTGCAGGTGACCTACAATTGCGAGGTCGTCACCTTCACCGCTGACCTGGGCCAGGGCGAAGAGCTGGAGCCGGCCCGCGCCAAGGCCAAGCTGATGGGCGTGCCGGACGAGCACATCTATATCGACGACCTGCGCGAGGAGTTCGTGCGCGATTTCGTCTTCCCGATGATGCGCGCCAATGCCCGCTATGAGGGCGATTATCTGCTCGGCACCTCGATCGCGCGGCCCCTGATTTCGAAGCGGCTGGTCGAGATCGCGCATGAAACCGGCGCCGATGCCGTGGCCCACGGGGCGACCGGCAAGGGCAATGATCAGGTTCGCTTTGAACTCTCGGCCTATGCGCTCGATCCCAATATCAAGGTGATCGCTCCCTGGCGCGAATGGGATCTGACCAGCCGCACCGCGCTGATCGCCTGGGCCGAAGCCCACCAGATCCCGGTGCCCAAGGACAAGCGCGGCGAAAGCCCGTTCTCGACCGACGCCAACCTCCTCCACACCTCGTCCGAGGGCAAGGT
>DKII01000132.1:1069-8020 GCA_002454125.1 Novosphingobium sp. UBA6722 | reverse complement strand
TGGCGCCACCACCCCGCGCAGTTGGCTCGCGCTCAGCGCCGCGCGGCTGATTGGCGCGGCAAAGCGGCAGCCGTGCAGCGCGCCGCTGACCCAGATCACTTCGGCCTCGACCGCGCCGGCTTCGGGCAGGGTCAGGTTGAACCATTCGCCCACCGCCAGCGGCTGCGCGGTTTCCACCAGCAGCCCGCTTTCGGAGATGTTGTGCACCGTGACATTGGCGCGCGAACCATTGAGTTCGCCCGTCACTTCCAGCCGCAGATTGCGGCGCTGTGCCCGTGCTTCGGCGGTGGTCCCGGGGGGTGGGCTGGGGTCGATCCGTCCTGCGATTGTCATGCCCGTTGGGGTGCGCGGCGGCGGGTTAAGAAGTCCTTACCAGCGCGGTGAACCGAGCGGGCCGGTGCGACAATCTGTGGCGAAAGGCCTGAGCCTCAGCGAACGCAGACGCGGCATGAAACCGCGCGCAGAAGTGCTTTGAAGGTTTCCGCCCGGCTCTATACGAGCGCCCGATTGGTTGCTTCAATCGACTCGCGCCCGGCAGGTCATCGGAAGGCACAACGCCAGGATTTCTGAATCGCAATGAATTATCGCCATTCCTTCCATGCCGGTAACAGCGCCGATGTCGTGAAGCACAGCCTGCTGATCGCCCTCGTGCGGGCCTTGCAGCGCAAAGAGAGTGCGCTGACCCTGATCGATACCCACGCGGGCTGCGGGCTGTACGACCTTGAGGGCGAGGAGGCGGGCCGCACTGGCGAGGCCGCACAGGGCGTGCTGCGGGCCTTGGCCGATCCGAACCCCTTGCTGGGCGATTACCGCGCCGCGGTCGCGGCGGTGAATGCGGACGATGATGCGGGTGCCGGGCCGCGCCTCTACCCCGGCTCGCCGCGCATCCTGGCGCAGCTGCTGCGCCCGCAGGATTCGCTGATCCTGAACGAGAAACATCCGCAGGACGTCGATGCCCTGCGCAGCGCGATGCGCGGCACGTCCGCCGCCGTGCATGCGCGCGATGCCTACGAGTTCTGGCTGGCGATGCTGCCGACCCGCTCCCCGCGCGGCGTGGTGGTGGTCGACCCGCCCTACGAGCAGACCGACGAACGCGCGCGCATCACTGCCACGCTCGCCGCGGCGCACCGCAAGTGGGCGCATGGCGTGACGGTGATCTGGTATCCCCTGAAGGGCCGCGCCACACATGCCCAGTGGAAGGCGCAGCTGCGCAAGCTCCACCTCCCGAAGTTTCTGACGATTGAGCACTGGCTCTACGATAGCGACCAGCCCGGCAGCTATAACGGCGCCGGCCTTTTCATCGTCAACCCGCCCTACGCCTTCACGGAGGGCCTGCCGCCCCTGCTGGAAGCCCTGCGCGCCGCGCTGGCACCCGAGGGGCACAGGGGGACAATCACGGCCGATTGGCTGAACGATTGAGATGAACGCCCGGCGGCGTGTGGCTAGTTGCCATCCGCATCGACGACGAAGACCACCGGCTTTCCGCGCGAAGCAGGGTCCCAGCCGGCGTTCAGCGCGGCTTGAATGCCCCTCATTATAACCGGGTCGCTGACCTGGAGACGGCCGCGCTGCATACCCTTGATCAAGCGTTTCGGCGGGGGGAATTCCAGCAAGGCGCCGCGCTGGGTGTGCCTGCGCAGCAAGGCGACCGTCATGCCTTTCCAGCCATCAAACTCGCTCCACTGCGGCTCGCTGCGCAGCTCCCATTCGTACTGAAACCCGTCGACGTCGACGATACCGGAAAGCTTGTGGCTCTTGCTCATGCTGCCCTGCCTAGCAGGTCTGCGGCCACAAACCACCGGCGAAGGGCGGGGCGGGCGCTCCTGGCCGATCAGCCGGCGGCAGCACCGCCTGCGTCCGGCAGGCCCTCATCCGCCGCGCGCCCCGCTTCCCGCTCCGCCGCAGCCCTGGCCTCGGCCGCCAGGCGGCGCTGGCGCATCAGTTCCAGCTTGGCATTGATGCTGCGGGCGATGCCGTCGCTTTCGGCCAGTCGCCGCGCCCGCTCTTCCTCCTGCCATTCGCGCTTGAGCCGGTCATAGACCGGGTGGCCGGCGCGCAGGTTGGCAAAGTGCGCGCCTTCGCTGTGCCAGCGCTTGCCCCGCCGCTGGCGCAGCAGGAACAGCAGCAGCGCCGTGTCATAACGGACCCAGCGCGCCACCACCTCGCCGTTCTTCAGGATCTCGCGCGGCTCCCCCGCAATCGCCCGCTCCAGCGCGCAGTCCTCCAGACGGGCAATCCCGCGATCGATCGCCGCTTCCCAGGCGGCGGAGAAGCCTTCCGCCCCCGGCTGATGGCGCAGGCGATAGAGCGCCTCCAGCGAAGCCCCGATCTGCCGCGCCGCCTGGGTCACGATCCCGGTCGCCGCCAGGCAGGCGATAAAGTCCCGCTGCCGCTCCGGCGTGATCGAATTGCGCCGCGGCGCCTTATGACGATAGGGCTTGAACCCCAGCAGCGGATCGTTCTTGCTGAGCGGCAGATCGGCAAAGGCCGTGCGGCTGGTCCGCCGCGAAGGGCGGGCCGAGCGGCAAGCCAAAGATCCTCTCTGCGCTGGCGCGGGGAGGGGGACCATCCTTTCGGCTTGCGGCTCAGCAGCCGCAGCTAGATGATCTGCGCCCCGGGCGCAGGATGGTGGAGGGGTATCTTGTGCACCACGGCGCGCGTCAACAAACACCCCAGCCAGCGCCGCCCCGATCGGCGGCACACCAGGCAAACGGGAAGACATCGGGCAGGTTCCTCGTGACCAGAAATGTTGGATTCCCCTGCGGAGGGAAACACTTACACGAGGCGGGGGTGTGTAGGAAAATGGTTTTGTGGTGCTTGCAGACTTGCTTCAATTTTTGCTTGTCGTAAGCTCGCAAAAGCTATTCGGGCATGGTGACTTGCTATGGGTTCAATCGCTTATCGTGTGAATGATTATGTTACCAAACTGCGTCCGCGCGCCGTTTGCGATGACTGCATTGCTGACGCGTTGGCTCTGTCACGACGCCAACAGGCGGCGCGCGTTAGCGGTGCTTTGGAAACGACCAGCGATTTTGTTCGTGAAATCGATGAATGTGTTACCTGTCACAACGTCAAAAAGGTTATTCGCCGAACGTGATGGAGTTGGAGATAACTCACTTCCACTCTTGTGACGCACAGTGCCCGGACGCATAAATCAATCATGACCAACCGGCTCTATTACGGTGATAACCTCGATGTGCTGCGCGAACATATCGGCAGCGAAAGCGTGGACCTGATCTATCTGGACCCGCCGTTCATTTCGAATGCCAATTACAACATTTTGTTCAAATCGCCCGCTGGCCAGGCCGCCTTCAAGAAGGCGGCCCGTGCCGGGGACGAAGGCCGGCAGGGCGTGCTCATTTGAAAACGTCAGACTTCTTGCGCCGGCTTTTGTCGAAAGATCCTTCGAAGGTGGTGAAATCAAGAGTCCCTATATCAATGCTTTTTGCGTTGTTCGCTACTGCTATCGCATGGATGCTATGGGCATCAACGGCGAGATATTGGGCTGTGTGGGCGGGTGCGCATGAGTTAGGTGCTAGCTCGGTCGCGGTGGCAACCACGGCATCAGGTGCCTGGGGGGACTCCTTTGGTGGTTTCAACGCCTTTTTCGGTGCGCTAGGCGCTTTCGGGGTAATTGGCGCGCTACTACTGCAATTTCAATCTCTCAAGGAGCAGAGAACCGAACAGCACATTTCAAGGTTTGAAGAAAATTTCTTTCGTCTCATCGGCTTAATGCGCGAAATTCGGTCGGAAATCAAGTTTGAGCATACAGCTGCCTACCTTAAGCAAAAGCCTGAAGTTGCTCGAAAGGGTATCATTAGCGGAAGTGACGCAATTCAAGCGGCATTCTTTGAAGTTAATTTTTGGGCTTTCAAATTGAATCCTGGAGTATCCGAAATTACAAGGCGTCAAATTGCCGCTCAATATGAGAATTTTGTTCATTCGCGATATGAAAATTATTTCGCTCCATATTATAGGATAATATATACTATATTATCCCAGATCCGAAATGATAAGGTTTTAACTGAGAAGCAGAAGGCGGACTTTGGTAATATCCTTAGGGCTCAATTGGGCGGGTTTGAAACCGGACTTCTTGCATTTAACGCAACTTCGAGTGTTGCCAAAAATCTGAATGAGCTAATTGTCTATTTCAGGTTACTAAAATACCTTCCTCAGAAGCGCCGTCGAGTCTTCAGCAGTGTGTTCCCCAATGAGGCGTATGAAGCGCGGCCAGATTATAGCCCAGCGGATTAGCAAGGTCGGTCTCACTTCCCTCTCCGCTTGACCAAATCCAACATCCCGCCTAAGGGCCGCGCTCTTCCGGGCTTGTTCCGGATTGAGCTGAACATTGCCGGGGCGCCTGCTTTCACAGGTAAACCGTCAAAGTAACCCGGTCTTTTCAGCCGGGTGGAGCGTTTTCGGCTCGCGATTGATCGCCGGGCGGGGCCTGTCCCCCGTGCTTTGCGCATTCGCGATTCGGCTGCCTTCACCTTGCCGCGACGACCATAGCCAAGGTGAAGAGTACTTCATGCCTACGATCAACCAGCTGATCCGCAAGGGTCGCGAACCGCAGAAGGCCAAGAGCAAGGTCCCTGCGATGGAACAGAACCCGCAGAAGCGCGGCGTCTGCACCCGCGTTTACACCACGACCCCGAAGAAGCCGAACTCGGCGCTGCGCAAGGTGGCCAAGATCCGTCTGACCAACCAGCGCGAAGTCATCTCGTACATTCCGGGTGAAGGCCACAACCTGCAGGAGCACTCGGTTGTGCTGATCCGCGGCGGCCGTGTGCGCGACCTTCCGGGCGTGCGCTATCACGTGCTGCGCGGCGTGCTGGATACCCAGGGCGTCAAGGATCGCAAGAAGAGCCGCTCGAAGTACGGCGCCAAGCGTCCGAAGTGACCCGTCCGGGGGACGGGTCATCCTCGAAAGATCGCTTCAGGCGATCTTATCGGGGATCCACCGCCCCAAGGCTGGCCTAGGTTTTTAACGGCGCTGTTGCCCCATGGGTCCCCGCTTTCGCGGGGATGACAAAGGGGGAAGGGCCGAAAAGAAGGAATAAGCGACATGTCACGTCGTCGTCGTCCCGAGAAGCGGGAAATCCTGCCTGATCCGAAGTTCAACGATCAGATCCTGTCGAAGTTCATGAACAACCTCATGCTCGACGGTAAGAAGTCGGTTGCCGAAAGCATCGTCTATGGTGCGCTCGAAACCATGGAAACGCGCGCCAAGGCCGATCCGGTCCAGCTGTTCCACGATGCGCTGAACAATGTGAAGCCGCAGATCGAAGTGCGCAGCCGCCGCGTTGGTGGTGCGACCTATCAGGTGCCGGTCGAAGTTCGCCCGGAACGCGCCCAGGCGCTCGCCATCCGCTGGCTGATCACCGCCGCGCGCAACCGCAGCGAAACCACGATGAGCGCGCGCCTCTCGGCCGAGCTGCTCGACGCTGCCAACAACCGCGGCAATGCGGTGAAGAAGCGCGAAGACACCCACCGCATGGCTGACGCGAACCGCGCCTTCAGCCACTACCGCTGGTAAAGGACACCCCCTATCATGGCACGCAGCCATCCCCTTGAAAAATACCGCAATTTCGGTATCATGGCGCACATCGACGCCGGCAAGACCACCACGACCGAGCGTATCCTTTACTACACCGGCAAGTCCTACAAGATCGGCGAAGTCCATGACGGCGCCGCGACCATGGACTGGATGGAGCAGGAGCAGGAGCGCGGGATCACGATCACCTCGGCCGCGACGACCTGCATCTGGAACGACCACCGGCTGAACATCATCGACACCCCGGGCCACGTTGACTTCACCATCGAAGTCGAACGCTCGCTGCGCGTGCTCGACGGTGCGGTTGCCGCGTTTGACGGCGTTGCCGGCGTTGAGCCGCAGTCGGAAACCGTGTGGCGCCAGGCGGACAAGTACAAGGTTCCGCGGATGTGCTTCATCAACAAGCTCGACCGCACTGGCGCCAACTTCTACTACTGCGTCCAGACGATCATCGATCGCCTCGGTGCCACCCCGGCTGTGCTCTATCTGCCGATCGGCGCCGAAAGCGATTTCAAGGGCCTGGTCGACCTCGTCGAAAACCGCGCGATCATCTGGAAGGATGAAAGCCTGGGCGCCGAGTTCTACTACGAAGAAATCCCGGCTGACCTCGCCGACAAGGCGGCGGAATACCGCGAGAAGCTGATCGAACTCGCCGTCGAACAGGACGACGCGGCGATGGAAGCCTATCTCGAAGGCAACCTGCCGGACGTCGCCACGCTGAAGGCGCTGATCCGCAAGGGCACGCTCAACCAGTCGTTCGTGCCGGTGCTGTGCGGTTCGGCGTTCAAGAACAAGGGCGTTCAGCCGCTGCTCGACGCCGTCGTCGACTATCTGCCGAGCCCGCTCGACATCGAAGACGTCCAGGGCGTCAAGATGGACGGCGAAACCCCCGACAGCCGTCCGACCTCGGACGACGCGCCCTTCTCGGGCCTGGCGTTCAAGATCATGAACGACCCGTTCGTTGGCTCGCTGACCTTCACCCGCATCTATTCGGGCACGCTGACCAAGGGCAGCTACCTGAACTCGGTCAAGGGCAAGAAGGAAAAGGTTGGCCGCATGCTGCTGATGCATGCCAACAGCCGCGAAGACATCGAAGAAGCCCACGCGGGTGACATCGTTGCGCTGGCCGGCCTGAAGGAAACGACCACCGGCGATACGCTGTGCTCGGAACGCCAGCCGATCATTCTCGAGCGGATGGAATTCCCCGAGCCGGTGATCGAGCTGTCGGTCGAACCCAAGACCAAGGCTGACCAGGAAAAGATGGGCCTCGCGCTCAATCGTCTGGCTGCCGAGGATCCCTCGTTCCGCGTCTCGACCGATCATGAATCGGGCCAGACGATCATCAAGGGCATGGGTGAACTTCACCTCGAAATCCTGGTCGACCGCATGAAGCGCGA
>DKII01000132.1:0-950 GCA_002454125.1 Novosphingobium sp. UBA6722 | reverse complement strand
TCGACTACACCCACAAGAAGCAGTCGGGTGGTACCGGCCAGTTTGGCCGCGTTAAGGTCAAGGTCACCCCGGGTGAGCGCGGTTCAGGCTTCATCTTCAAGGATGAAATCAAGGGCGGTAACATTCCGAAGGAATATATCCCCGCGATTGAAAAGGGCTTCCGTGAAACGGCCGAAACCGGCTCGCTCATCGGCTTCCCGATCATCGACTTCGAAGTGCTGCTCTACGACGGTGCGTACCACGACGTCGACTCGTCGGCCCTGGCCTTCGAAATCGCCGCGCGCGGTGCGATGCGTGAAGTTGCCCAGAAGTCGGGCATCAAGCTGCTCGAGCCGATCATGAAGGTCGAAGTGATCACGCCGGAGGAATATCTCGGCGACGTGATCGGCGACATCAACTCGCGGCGTGGGCAGATCCAGGGCACGGATTCGCGCGGCAACGCGCAGGCCGTGACCGCAATGGTGCCGCTCGCGAACATGTTTGGTTACGTCAACCAGCTGCGTTCCTTCACGCAGGGCCGGGCGAACTACTCGATGTTCTTCGACCACTATGACGAGGTCCCGGCGAATGTCGCGGCCGAGGTCAAGGAGAAGCTTGCCTAACCGGCAAGATGATACTAGGGGCGGCGCCTGATTCAGCGGGCGCCGTCCAAACCCCGCAGATTCAATTCCAAGCGAAAGAAGGTTTGAGACAATGGCTAAGGCTAAGTTTGAGCGGACCAAGCCGCACTGCAACATCGGCACCATCGGTCACGTTGACCATGGCAAGACCACGCTGACCGCCGCGATCACCAAGGTGATGGCTGAAATCAACGGCGGGGAAGCCGTTGACTTCGCGAACATCGACAAGGCTCCCGAAGAGCGCGAGCGTGGCATCACCATCTCGACCGCTCACGTCGAGTACGAAACCGCCGCGCGCCACTATGCGCACGTCGACTGCCCGGGCCACGC
>DKII01000057.1:7126-15717 GCA_002454125.1 Novosphingobium sp. UBA6722 | reverse complement strand
TGGATCCCCGCCTTCGCGGGGATGGCGAAGGGGGCGGGGATGACGGGATGGAGGCAAATTGGCTGATCAGAACCGCAGCTTGACCCCCAGCCGCGCATTCAGCGGCGCGCCCGGGCTGATGTTGTTGTCGGTATGGGCGGTCGGGAAATAGTCGGTGTCGGTCAGGTTCTCGACATTGACCTGGAGCTGCACCGCGTCCGAGACCTTGTAGAACAGCGCGGCGTCGATCCGGGTGAAGCCGGGCAGGCGCACGGCATTGCTGATCGTGGCGAACTGCTGGCTCTGCCGCACCGCGCCCACCGCAATCCCCAGCCGGTCGGTCAGGTCATAGCGGCCCCAGGCCGAGAACTGGTGGCGCGGGACCTGGGCCAGGGTTCGCCCGGCCGGGGCCGCGGCCGTGGTGGAGACGATATCGCCATCCTGCAGCGCATAGCCCAGCGTTACCTGCAGGCCCTTGGTCAGCTGGCCGACCATGGCCAGTTCGAAGCCCTTGGTGCGGCTCTTGCCGGTCAGCACGGCCACGCCGGTGACCGGATCGTTGGCGCGGGTGTTGGTGCGATCGATCTGGAACAGTGCGGCGGTGAAGGCGAGACGCTCGGTCAGGTCCCACTTCACCCCGGCTTCGAGGTTGCGGAATTCCTCGGGCGCTAGGCTGGCGGTGGTCGCGTCGAGCACGGTGAACTGGTCGCCCGATTGCGGCAGGAAGCTCTTGGCGTAGCTCGCATAGACCGAGACGTTTTCACGCGGCTTGATGATCAGGCCGGCGCGCGGGCTCCACTTGCCGTCGCTGCGGGTGGCGCCAAAACCGTTGACGCGGTTGGTCGAGGTTATGCGGAAATCGTCATAGCGCAGCCCGACCACCAGCTTGACGATCTCACCCAGGTCGATCTGGTCCTGGATATAGGCCGACAGTGCGCGGACCTTCGACCGGCTGGAACGGCTGTTGGCGCCGAAGGTCACGCTGGGCAGCGTCAGGCGTTGGGCCAGCGGCACGGTGACGCGGCTGGCGGCCGCCGCGCCAAAGGCGGCTTCGCTGCGCTTGGCATCGGTCAGCTGGTCGCTCGCCTCGAAGCCCAGCAGCAACTGGTGGCCCAGGCCCGCGGTCTCGCCCTTCCAGACCAGGTTGCCCTGTACGGTCCAGTTCTCACGGATCGTGTCGCTGTTGTAGCCTTCCAGCTCGACCGTGGTCGCGGTGGCAGCGGAGCGGGCGTACACGTTGCCATAGTACTTGTCGTAATGGGCGTACTGCCCGGTCAGGTTGACGCTCAGCGCGTCGCTGAAATCGTGATCGAGCCGGGCGCGGGCGATATGGGCCTGGACCGAGCTTTCGCTGGCGGTCGGGCTGCCGAACAGCGTTTCATCATAGCCGATCAGCGGCTTGCCGGCGAAGGATGGGACGCCGCGATCGGTCAGGCGCTGATCGTCGGCATATTCATAGGCCAGCACCAGCCGGGTCGCCTCGCCCAGCTTCCAGCCGAGCGTCGGGGCCAGGCCGACGAAGTGGCCGTTGTAGAAATCACGGTGGTTGGCGAAGTCCTCATAGGTTGCATTGAGGCGGGCGGCGAAGTTCTCACCCAGCGGCTGGTCAAGGTCGGTGGCGATCGACCAGCCGCCGAAGCTGTCAACGCCGCCGGCAAAATCGGTCCGGGCCTTGTCGAACTCTGGGGCCTTGGAAACGCGGTTGATCACCCCGCCACCGCCGCCGCGGCCGAAGATCAGCGCATTGGCGCCCTTCAGCACTTCGATCCGGTCAATGTTGTAGAGCGAGCGGTAGTACTGCGCATCGTCACGCAGGCCATCAAGGAAGAAGTCCGCCGTGGTGCTCTGTCCGCGCAAGGTGATCTGGTCGCGGTGGCCTTCGCCCTGGCCCAGCACCACGCCGGGAACATAGCGCAGCGCATCGTTCAGGGATTCGACGCCCTGGTCATCCAGCTGCTCGCGGCTCAGCACCGTGATGGTCTGTGGCACGTCGATCAGCGGGGTTTCGGTCTTGGTGGCGGTGCGGGTCTTCTCGATATCGTAGCCGTCGGGCACGCCGTAGACGATGATCGCCGGGGCATCACCGGCTTCCGCCGCCAGTTCGGCTTGGGCAGGCGCTGCCAGCGAGAGAACAGGCAGTACGGTCGAAGCGAGCAGAGCGACACGAGTATTCATCAGATCCCCATCTTGCGAATGATTTGCAATAACGAGAATGCCGCTAATGCGAATCGGTCGCATTGACAAGGATCAAATTGCCCGGCGCGTCGATTTCGCTATGGGCTTGCGGCGAATGGAAAGGACCCGCTGATGAAGGCAACGATCTGGCACAACCCGGCCTGCGGCACCTCGCGCAAGACCCTGGCGATCCTGCAGGAGACGCCGGGTGTCGATGTCACCGTGGTTGAATACCTCGTCACTCCGCCCAGCGCCGCCAAGCTGGCCCAGCTATACCGCGATGCCGGGATCACGCCGCAGCAGGGCCTGCGGCTGCGCGGCACCGATGCGGAGGAGCGCGGCCTGCCCTCGGCCGACGCGGCCACTGTCCTGGCGGCGATGGCGGCCGAGCCGAAGCTGATCGAGCGCCCGCTGGTCGAGACCGACAAGGGCGTCCGCCTTTGCCGTCCGCAGGACAAGGTGCGGGAAATTCTCTAACGTTGCTTCAGCAGGTCCTCGTCCTTGCCCAGGCCCTTGATGCCCAACACCAGCACGGTGAGGCACAGCAGCTCGATCACCGCAAAGCCGATCCACGACGAATGGCCATAGAGCCAGACGCCGACTGCGGGCGCGAGGATATAGGCCGCGCCGTTGACCGAGGCGACGATCCCGGCTGACTGGCCCTGTTCCGCGCGGCTGACGGCGAGGGATGCCCCGGCGGTGAAGCCCGGGCGGAACAGACCGAAGCCCAGGCAGGCAATCGCCGTGCCGATGGTGATGGCATGGAGGTCCTGCGCTACGGCCAGCAGGGCGACGCCCAGCGCAGCCAGGCTGACCCCCCACAGCGCGGAGGCGCGCGGGCCCAGCTTCCACAGCGGAATGATCCCCCATTGCGCCAGCAGAGTGGCGATCGCGCCCGACATCAGCACCAGGCCGGTCGGCCCGGCTCCGGCCATCGGCGTCGCGCGCAGCCCCAGCCGGTCGAGAATCAGAAAGCCGACGATCCCCATGACCATCGCCTGGGCGTGGCCGCCCAGCAGGCCGGCGATCAGCCAGGGGCGAATCCGGCGGTCGGTCCACTTGAGGTCGGGCACTTCGGGCGGCAGCGCGCCGTCGTCCGCCTCCTCGCCCTCAGCGCGCATCCGCGAATCGGAGTTGGCGCTGAACGGCGCAGCCAGCACTTCGCCGCGCGCGGCATAGGCCGGGGCATCGTCGGGCAGGCGCAGCCGCAGGGTGATCAGCACCACCACCGCGATCATGGTAAAGGCGAAGAACGGGCTGACCAGGCCAAGGCCGGGCAGGATCAGCAGCGGCGCGAGCGCCGGGCCCAGCACCGTGCCAAGGCCAAAGCTGGAGGAGATCAGCGAGAGCGCCTGGGTCCGCTCGGCCCGGCTGGTACGGCTGGCGACATAGGCCTGGACCGCTGGCGGCGCGGCCGAGCCGAATCCGCCGTAGAGCGAGCGGCAGGCGGCGAACAGCAGCAGCGTGCCAAGCGCGCCGAGATAGCCGTGCAGCCCCAGCCACAGCGCCATGCCGCACAGGCCGAAGCTGGAGATGAAGCCCATCAGCCCCAGCGCCATCATCGCCTTGCGCCCGCGCCGATCGCTGCGCCGGGCCCAGAACGGGGCGCACAGCATCCACAGCAGCGCCGACCAGGTATAGGCCAGGCTGATCCAGAAATCCTGGACCTTCAGCGCCGTGCCGATCGAGGGCATGACCGATTGCATCGCCGTATTGCCCGCCGCCGTCACCAGCATGACCGTGAAGAGCAGCGCAACGCGGCTGCGCGGCAGGCTGGCCGTGACGCCTCCGGTGCTGCCCGGCGGGGGTGTTTCAGGCTGAGTCATTGCCTGTGTCCCTATGTTGGTCGCAACCGCCTTGCAATGGCCGGGCAAATTTGTGAAAGCGGCGCTATAGCTGCGTAATACAGGAACCGGCCCCCCGCATGACTTCCACTCAGCTTGCCCGCAAGCCGCTCGCCGCCCGTATCAAGCAACGCCTCAAGCGGGCGATGGGGCCGTGGGGCGTCTTTCTGCAGGGCTTTATCGAGCATCCGGTGATGGTCGGCTCGATCATCCCGTCGTCGCGCTTCACGATTGCGCGGATGCTCGGGCCGGTGAAGTGGGACGAGTGCAAGCTGTTCGTCGAATATGGCCCCGGTGTCGGCACGTTCTGCCGCCCGGTGCTTGAGCGGTTGCCGCGCGACGGGCGGCTGATCGTGATCGATACCAACCCGCTCTATATCGATTACCTGAAGGCCACGATTACCGACAGCCGCTTCATCCCCGTGCTGGGATCGGCGGCAGACGTGGAAGATATCGTTCACGCCCACGGGTTCGACCATGCCGACTATGTGCTGTCGGGCCTGCCGTTTTCGACCCTGCCCGACGGGGTCGGCCCGGCGATCGCCGCCGCCACCTACCGCGTGCTGCGACCGGGCGGGGCCTTCCTGGTCTATCAGTTCAGCGCCAAGGCGCGCGATTTCATGGCGCGGCACTTCACCCGGATCGATGCCGATTTCGAGTGGCTGAACGTGCTGCCCTGCAAGCTGTTCTGGGGCTGGAAAGAGTAGCCCCTACTCGATCGGGATGACCGCGGCCGGCGCCTCCGGGCGGGCCAGCTGGCGGTGCGTGGCGGCATAGACCGCCATGAAGAAGATCGCCATCACCGCCTGCAGCGCCGCCGAAATCAGCGTGCCCAGCGCTGTGCCCAGTTCCATCCCCAGCACCAGCCGCAGCAGCAGGTCGGCCAGCCCGCCGACCAGCAGGATCACGATGCCGAAGCCGATCAGCAGCAGGGCATAGAACAGCAGCAGCCGCCCAGCATTGCCGCGGGTGAGGGCCCACGAACGTTTGAGCGCCGCGATCGGATTGCGCTCGCCATCGACCATCACCACCGGGGCGACCAGCGAGATCCGGACTATCAGATAGATCAGCGCGACCATGCTGAGCGCGACGATCAGTGTCACGAAGCCCTGCGATCCGGTCATCGCCGCAATTGCGATCAGCAGCATCGCCACCCCGGCCAGCGCCATCCCGGCCAGGATCTGCGCCAGGATCACCGGCAGCGCACCGCGCAGGGCCAGCCGCAGCGCCTCGGCCACGGTCGGGCGGGTCCGGTCGGTATAGAGCGCCAGCATCGCCAGGGTGCCGATCACCTGGCACACCGCCATGCCCAGCAGCCACGGCCAGGCGCTGTTGTAGTAGTTGGTGAGCAGCGCCATCAGCGCATCACTATCGGCCCCGGCCGGCGGCTGGGGCGGCGGGGCGAGCACGCCCACGGCAAAGCTGGGCAGCACCAGGAACACCCCGGCCAGCGCCCAAAGCACATCACGGTTGGCCGAAACCAGCGCAGTGGCCTCTTGCCAGGCCCGGTTGCTGTCAAACCGCATGCTCGCTCTCCTTGGTTGTTGCCCCTTGATAACAGCAGCGATTGCCGCCACGCAACTTGGCGATGAATCAGGACCTGCCAGCCTCGATCGAATGGCGCCGCGACTATGCGCAGGTGCCCTATCGCCATGCGCTCGATTTCATGACCGCGCGCAATGCCGCGATTGCCGAAGGCACGGCCGATGAGCTGGTCTGGCTGCTGGAACATCCGCCGGTCTATACCGCCGGCACCAGCGCCGCGGCGGACGAGCTGCTCGATCCGCGCTTCGAAGTGGTCGAGGCCGGACGCGGCGGGCGCTATACCTACCACGGGCCGGGGCAGCGGGTCGGCTATGTCCTGCTCGACCTCAAGCGCCGGGCGCGCGACGTGCGCGGCTTTGTCCATGCGATGGAAGGCTGGGTCATCGCGACCCTGGCTGATTTCGGCGTTGAATCCTGGCGCAGCGAGGGCCGGATCGGCATCTGGACCCGCGATATCGACGGGCGCGAGGCCAAGATCGGCGCGATCGGGGTGCGGATCCGCCGCTGGGTGACGATGCACGGCTTCTCGGTCAACCTCGATCCGGACCTGTCGCATTTCGGCGGGATCGTACCCTGCGGGATCGAGGAGTTCGGCGTCACCAGCCTTGCGCGGCTGGGCCATGCGGTGGATATGCCCAGCTGGGATGCGGCGCTGCTCGCCCGCGCCCCGGAATTCCTGGCCGCGCTCGAACGGCCCTGCCCGCAGGAGTGAATGGCGATGCGTAACCTGCCGATCCTGATCCTCGCCCTGGCGCTCGCCGCCTGTGGCTCAGGCAAGAAGGACGAAGGCGCCGGCAAGGCGGCGGGCGAGATCCTGCCCGCGAGTGCCAGCGATGCGATGATCCCGCTTGATACAGTGCGTTCGCAGGCGCCGCTTGCGCCCAGGCCCGAGGGGGATGGCAAGGCCAAGGCCGCCGATCCGGCCGCGACCGATGCCGCCGAAACGCCCACCGCCGAAGCGCCAGCCGCGGCACCTGAGCCAGCCGAGACGCCGGAAGGCTAAGGCCGCTCTTCGCCTTCAAGCGGCGGGGCGGCGGGGCGTTCCGCCACCCGCGCCAGTACCAGCCCGGCGGCCACCAACGCCATGCCGAGCAGATCAAGCGGCCCCAGCACTTCGTTGAACCAGATCCACCCGATCGCGACCGAAACGGTCGGTTGGGTCAGCAGCGCCAGGCCGATCACCAGCGGCGGGAAGTGGCGCAGGGCATAGACCAGCAGGCCCTGCCCGATCAGCTGGCTGGTGATCGACAGCGCGATAACCGGACCCCAATTGGTCGGCCAGAACGGTTCGCCCAGCAGCAGCGCGCCGCCCGCCATCACGGGCAGGCCGATCAGGCTCGACCAGAACAGCAGCGCCCAGCTGCCCAGCACGGCCCGTCCGCGCTGCGCCAGCAGGATGTAGAAGGTATAGAGGAAGCCGGCGAGTAGGCAGAGCAGATCGCCGATCAAGGTGGTGTGGTCGATCTGCAGGCTGCGCCCCAACAGCACGGCCGAGCCGACGATCGCCGCGCCAAAGGCCAGCCATTCGGGCGTGTGCGGCCAGCGCCGCAGCGCGATCAGGCCCCAGGCGGCGATCAGGATCGATCCGGCATTGCCGAACAGCGTGGCATTGCCCAGCCGGGTCAGCTCGATCCCCAGGTGCCAGCTTGACAGGTCGAGTGCGAAGAACACGCCGCCCGCCAGCACGCCCCACAGCACCGTGCGCGGCGCGCCGGTCAGCGGCTGGCGGTTCATGCGGGCGAGCAGGACGAAGAACGGCACGGCCAGCGCCAGCCGCCAGAACCCGGCCGAAACCGGGCCGCTATCGGCCAGCCGCACCCACATCGGCCCCAGCGCCAGCGCAACGTTGCCACCCAGGAGGGCGGCAAAATGCCAGACCTTCGTGCTGCCTGTTGCTGCGCCCATTGCCTTGCTCATCGCGATGCCTTAGCCGCTCGGTTAAGAATGCAAAACGAAATGGTGGAGGCCTAATTGCACGACGCTCTGTTCCAGCCGGTTTCGCTCGGCGCGATCGAATGCCCCAATCGCATCCTGATGGCCCCGCTTACCCGCGGCCGCTCGGACCCGGGCTCGATCCCCAATGCGCTGATTGCCGAATACTACCGCCAGCGCGCCGGCGCCGGCCTGATCATTTCCGAAGCAACCGGGATTTCGGTTGAAGGACTCGGCTGGCCCGCCGCCCCCGGCGTGTGGAGCGAAGCCCAGACCGAAGGCTGGAAGCTGACGACCGAGGCCGTGCACAAGGCTGGCGGACGGATCATCCTGCAGCTCTGGCACATGGGCCGGCTGGTCCACCCCGATTTCCTCGGCGGGCAGCCGCCGGTCTCGGCCTCGGCCACCACTGCGCCGGACCATGCCCACACCCCGACCGGCCGCAAGCCCTATGAGCAGGCGCGCGCCGCGACCCTGGATGACATTGCCCGGATCGTCGATGACTATGGCAAGGCCGCTGCCAACGCCAAGGCCGCCGGGTTTGACGGGGTCCAGCTCCACGGGGCGAACGGCTACCTGATCGACCAGTTCATCCGCAGCAGCTCCAACCTGCGCGAGGATGATTACGGCGGCTCGCCGGAAAACCGCGTGCGGCTGATGCGCGAGGTGCTGGAGCGACTGATCGATGTCTGGGGTGCGGGCCGTGTCTCGATCCGGCTCTCGCCCAATGGCGAGACGCAGGGGTGCGATGATGCCACCCCGGCCGAAACCTTTGGTGCGGCGGCCAAGGTGCTGCAGGAGCTGGGCGTCGGCTTCCTCGAACTGCGCCAGCCCGGGCCAGACGGCACTTTCGGCGCGACCGAAGTGCCCAAGCAGGGCGCGCACCTGCGCACGATCTACAAGGGCCCGATGGTGCTCAACAGCGATTACACCGCCGCCAGCGCCGCCGCCGATGTGGCAAGCGGGGCCTGTGAGGCAGTCAGCTTTGGCCGGCCCTATATCTCCAACCCGGACCTCGCCGAACGTATCCGCATCGGGGCCGAATGGGCCCCCAATGTCGATGTGCCGCGGTCGTGGTATTTGCCGGGCGCGGCGGGCTATACCGACTATCCGACG
>DKII01000057.1:0-7101 GCA_002454125.1 Novosphingobium sp. UBA6722 | reverse complement strand
ACGCTGGCCGAAGCCGCCGCCGCCTGAACCGGGAAGGGGCCCCATCCATGCAGCAGAGGTCGTGGCTGTTCGTTCCGGGCGATAGCGAAAAGAAGCTGGGCAAGGCGGCCGATACCGGGGCCGACGTGATCATCGTCGACCTGGAAGACTCGGTCGCCCTCGCCAACAAGGAACAGGCCCGGCAGCTGGCCTGCAGCTGGCTCGCCAGCCAGCGCCGCGTGGCGCCGTTCGGGCGCTGGGTGCGGATCAACGCGCTCGACAGCCGGTTGTGGCGCGATGACCTCGCGGCGGTGATGCCCGGCGCACCGGACGGGATCATGCTGCCCAAGTCGGCCGGGCCGGAATCGATCCAGACCGTGGCGGCCGAGCTTTACGAACTCGAAGGCCGCTGCGGCATCGCCTCCGGCTCGACCAAGATCCTCGCCCTGGTCAGCGAGACGGCCGAGGCGGCGATTTCGATCCCCAGCTATGCCAACGTGCCACTGCCGCGGCTGCACGGGCTGGTCTGGGGCGGCGAGGATCTGTCCGCGGCAATCGGCGCTGCGCGCAAATACGATGCACAAGGGCGCTGGACCGATGCTTTCCGCTATGTCCGCGTCCAGACGCTGCTGACGGCTCATGCCAAGGGCGTGCTGCCGCTCGACACGCTCCACGCCGATTTTGCAGACCTCGAAGGCCTCAAGCGCCTGGCCGAGGAAGCCCGCGCCGATGGTTTTGGCGGGATGCTGGCGATCCACCCGGCGCAGGTCCCGGTGATCAACGCCGCCTTCACGCCGAGCGAGGAAGAACTGGCCCACGCCCGCGCGATTGTCGCCGCCTTTGCCGCCCAGCCCAACGCCGGAACGCTGCAGATCGACCGCCGCAT
Source organism: Novosphingobium sp. UBA6722 (assembly GCA_002454125.1). GTDB lineage: Bacteria > Pseudomonadota > Alphaproteobacteria > Sphingomonadales > Sphingomonadaceae > Novosphingobium. Next base: position 6,236 of record DKII01000057.1, on the reverse strand, counting down.
GATCGACCGCCCGCACCTGGTGCTGGCCAAGCGGCTGCTGGGGATTGCGGACTGATTTGATGCGACTGTGCGGACAGCGCGGGGATCGCATCAATCCTAAGGTAAGCAATTATCCAAGAAATTCTGTATCTTCGGTCGCACTTGAGCCAAATTTATGTAACTACCCCACCGCATTGCCCCATTATTATGGAGCCACATTCCTAGCTGACCGGAGTTTAGTAATAGTCGCTGACCAGTAGAGTCCAGTCTTCGTTCGATCCAAATAACACTCCCTTCGACTGACGCTCCGCGGGACTTATCTAAAGATTGGTACGGCGTTTGATCAAATTCTAGCAAGCTAATCGTGTTATATCTAATTTGCTCTTCTGATCTTTGCGGCGTGGTCACGATCCCCCCAAGTAAATGGAGATCGCCTCTGTTGCATAATAATAAGACTCTCGAGGTTACGTTGTTGTAAGTCTGTTCGAGTTTAAGGTAGGGCCTGCCTTCGGAGAGCTTAATTTCTGCCGTCGTAGGCATGACTCCGTTATTGGCAATGCCTAGCTTTTCTGCATCCGACGTCGACAGCCAGGCCATTTCCGAACTATGCGCGTTTGCAGCCACCACGAAGGTTCTGCCGTCGATTCCCATCTCATTCAGGTAGGAGACTATGAAGCCGCTTGCGACCTGTGCCTCGCTCGCATTTATGGATGCTTCATCAGATCCATAAAATTGATGAAGTCCAATGCGACCAACCTCGTCGCCATAGAATCTCGCAGTACCTCCTGCGTACGCATAGGCACATGCACTAGCGCATATAGCTATTGGTCCTTTGCCATGCTCATAAGCCTGAGATTGCACATCTGTTTCAAATCCCAGCGCGCGTATTAACCTTCCCAGCTTGATCCCACCAACTAGGGATCCACCCGGAGAATTCAGATACACTCTGGCCTGCTGGATGTTTTTCTCCCGGACAAAGCGCTCGAAATCTTCTGCTGTATTCTCAGAGATTGTGCCTTCAGCATAAATTTCATGGCGTCCGCCATCCATGGTGATCCGTATGAAATTTGCTTCTGGGCCTTCTGGAGTACTGAACTTCATGCTGCTCTCTCCCGCCTGCGCAGGGGCGGCAAGTAAAAAAACACCCGTCAGGAGCGAAACGAGCAAACGCATTACGCTCGCCCCAGGTCCCCCTTGCCCACGGTGCCGCTGGCCATCGCCAGCATCGCATCGAGGCTCTTCTTCGCCCCCAGCCGCAGGCCTTCCTCGATCTCGATCCGCGGCTGGAGGTCGCGCAGGGCAACGTAGAGCTTCTCGAGCGTGTTGAGCGCCATGTAGGGGCAGATGTTGCAGTTGCAGTTCCCGTCCGCACCGGGCGCGCCGATGAAGGTCTTTTCGGGCAGGGCGAGCTGCATCTGGTGGATGATGTGCGGCTCGGTCGCGACGATCAGCGTGTCACCGGGGAAGGTCTTGGCGAACTGCAGGATGCCGCTGGTCGATCCGACATAGTCAGCGTGATCGACAATCGTCGGCGGGCATTCCGGGTGGGCTGCGATCGGCGCGCCGGGGTGCTGGGCCTTGAGCTTGAGCAGCTCGGTTTCGCTGAAGGCCTCGTGGACGATGCAGACGCCCGGCCAGAGCAGCATGTCGCGCCCGAACTTGCGGTTGAGATAGCCGCCGAGGTGCCGGTCCGGGCCGAAGATGATCTTCTGCTCGGGCGGAATCTGGGCAAGGATCGTCTCGGCGCTGGAACTGGTGACGATCACGTCGGACAGCGCCTTCACCTCGGTCGAGCAGTTGATGTAGGTCAGCGCGATGTGGTCGGGGTGCGCCTCGCGGAAAGCCTTGAACTTTTCCGGCGGGCAGGAGTCCTCAAGGCTGCACCCGGCGTCGAGATCAGGCAGGATCACGATCTTCTGCGGGGACAGGATCTTGGCCGTATCGGCCATGAACTTCACCCCGCAGAACGCGATCACATCGGCATCGGTTGCCGCCGCCTTCTTCGACAGCTCGAGGCTATCGCCCACGAAGTCCGCCAGGTCCTGGATTTCAGGCTTCTGGTAATAGTGCGCCAGGATCACCGCGTTGCGCTCCTTGCGCAGGCGTTCGATTTCGGCGCGGACGTCGATTCCGGCGAGGTTCGTGGGCTGTGCTGTCATACCCGCCTAAGTGGCGGGTCCGCGCCCCGCGATCAAGGGGCTTGCGGCGGGGCGGCAAACTCCATGCCGGGAATCGCTGCGCCGGGATGGCCCGCCACCGTGGTCTGGTAGAGCCAGTCGCCGAAGGCGGTCGGCGCTAGCAGCCAGGCGACCAGCAGCAGGCCATAGAGCATGGCGAGGCCCCAGTACCAGGCTGGATGGATCGTGCCCATGACGCGCTTGTCACGGATCATCCCGGCAAAAATGAACACCGAGGCGGCGATGCCGGCGGCTTCGAAGGCATAGGGGATCAGCAGCGGCATCGGCAGCAGGCGGCCAAAGGCGGGTCCCATGATCATGGTCATCCCGCAGATATGCAGCCGCGCGTGCCAATCGGTCTGCCGCCGCATGCGGATCGCAGCACCGGTCAGGGCGACGAAGGCGAATAGCGACAGCGGATTGGCGATCAGGAAGTGCTGCGGCTGGAAGAAGAATGGCGCGGTGCCGCCGCGCACGTTCGAGACGATCACGATCATCGCCGCGAGCACCATCAGCGCCATCCAGGCGGCGGCGATCCAGCCGAGCGTGCGGTGCAGCGCCATCGGCCCGCGCGTTGCGAGCCAGCTCTGCGTGACGAAGATCGCGACCCAGCCCATGAAAGCAACGGCGTGGAAATGGACCCGCAGCGGTGAGGCGAAGCTCGATCGGCCCATCAGGAACTGGTTGGAAAAGCCGATCACCACGGTCACGGCCATGATGATCGCCATTGTGCTGAAGAAGCGTTCGCCCCTGGCGGGCTCGTCATGTTGCGCAGCTATGGTAGCCATGGAATTCTCCCCATCCATGTCGCGCGACCCACTGCGGGGCAGACTGCCACGGAATGGCGAGAGGGGGAAGAGGGGGCTACTGCCCTGCAGTCTGCTCACCGGCAAACCGCACGACCACTGTCGCCGCCGGGTGCCCGCTCACCTGCAGCGGGGCGGAGAGGTTTTGCCGCACCGCGTCCTTGGCGGCGGCGCGGGCGAGGTTCATCAGCACCGGATTGGCGGCCTGCTCCACCGCCTGCTGCTCGGCCAGCTTGGTGTTGGCGCGGGTCAGGTCATCCTGGGCGGTGCGGGTGATCCACACGCCTTCGCGCAGGTACTGGGCACGGCCCTCGTCAAGGTTTGGGCGCGAGACGGTGAGCGGCGGCAGGGTGACCGTCAGCCGCTGGGCTTCCTCGTCCCAGGCCATGCTGGCGCGGGTCATCTTCGAGAGATCGAGCGTGTAATCGACCCGCGCCGGGATCACCGCGATCTGGCGGCTGGTCAGCAGACCCATCAGCCGCTCATCGTCCGAGGCGACCACCGGGGCGAGCTGGGCCGAGAACACCGTCAGTCGGTTGGCCTTCTCGAAGGCGGTCAGGCTGGTCGCCAGCGGATCGCCATAGGGCGAGGGGCCAAAGGCGCGCCACAGCAGGTAGATCGCGAGCAGCGCGTTGACCGCCACGATCAACAGCGGAACGCGGCTTGGCAGGGTCCGTTCGGAAAGTTTCAGCTCGCCATCCGCCATGTCTCGTCCTCGCAGGTAACCCGCCCCTGTCGTTCCAGATCGACCAGGTGCGCCAGGACCGAGCGGCCGGCCGCACCGGTCAGCCGCGGGTCGAGCCCCTTGTACATCACCGCGACCATCGCGGGGATCTGCTGCGGTTCGGTGGCCAGCAGCTTGAGGATCTGCGCCTCGCGGCTGCGGCGGTGGCCCAGCATCCCCCGCACCAGCTGGCGCGGCTTGTCGACCGCCGGACCGTGCGCCGGGTAAAGCCGCTTGTCATCGCGGTCATAGAGCTTCTGCAAGCTCGCCATATAGGCGCTCATGTCGCCATCGGGCGGCGAGACCACGCTGGTCGACCAGGCCATCACATGATCGCCGGTGAACAGCGCGCCGCTTTCGACGAGGCTGTAGCACAGATGGTTGCTGGTATGGCCGGGGGTGGCCACCGCCTCGATCGTCCAGTCGGGGCCGCTGATCCGCTCGCCATCGGTGAGGATGCGGTCGGGGGCATAGCTGTGATCGAAGGCCGAATCCGCGCGCGGTCCGTCATCGCTCAGGCTCAAGGGCGCGCAGCCGATAATCGGGGCGCGGGTCAGCGCCTTCAGCGGTGCCGCCGCCGGAGAATGGTCGCGGTGGGTGTGGGTGCAGAGGATCGCGGTGATCCTCGCATCGCCTACAGCCGCCAGGATCGCCTCGACATGGCCGATGCCATTGGTGTCGGCGCCCTTGAACGGGCTGGGCTCGCTGCCTGCTCCGCCATCGGCGGGGCCGGGATCGATCACCGCCACCTCATGTCCTGCGCCGACGATATAAGTCTGCGTGCCGGTGAAGGTGTAGGGCGAGGCATTGGGCGCGAGCACGCGCCGCACCAGCGGTTCGCACTGTTCCGAAAGGCCGGTCGGCCAGGGCTTGGCGGGGATGTCCATCGTGGGGGGATATGGGCATTCGACCCGCAGGTGTCGACCCTTGTTCTCCCCTCCCGCTTGCGGGAGGGGTCGGGGGAGGGCATGTTAGGCCAGCAGGAGGGCACACCTGACAGACCCTCCCCTAACCCCTCCCGCAGGCGGGAGGGGGATTTGTGTGAGAGAGCATGACCGACCTGATCCTTGTCCTCGACGCCGGCACCACTTCCACCCGCGCAATGCTGTTCAGCCCTGATGGGGCGCTGAAGGGCGTCGCCCAGCAGGAACTGACCCAGTATTATCCGCAACCGGGCTGGGTTGAGCACGACGCCGCCGAGATCTGGGACAAGACCCTGGCCTGCGCGCGCCAGGTGGTCGAGGCGGCGGGCGGGGCCGCGCAGGTCGCCGCGATCGGCATCACCAACCAGCGCGAAACGGTGGTGGCCTGGGACAAGACCACTGGCCAGCCGCTGCACCACGCGCTGGTCTGGCAGGACCGCCGCACGGCCGATTTCTGCGGTGCCTTGCGCGAAAGCGGACAGGAGCCGGTGGTTCAGGCCGCGACCGGCCTGCTGCTCGATCCCTATTTCTCCGGCACCAAGATGCGCTGGCTGGTCCAGAACGTCCCGGCCGTGGCCGATGCTGCGGCGGCTGGACGCCTGGCCCTGGGTACGGTCGAGAGCTGGATCACCTGGAAGCTGTCGGGCGGGGCCCATGTCAGCGATGCCAGCAATGCCAGCCGCACGCTGCTGTTGCCGCTCGCCGGAGCCACCTGGGATGCGGGTCTGTGCGAGCTGTTCGGCGTGCCGCAGGCAGCGCTGCCTGAAGTGACCGACAATGCCGGCCGCTTTGCCGCGACCACGCGCGACCTGTTCGGCGCGGCGATCCCGATCGCGGGGCTGGTCGGCGATCAGCAGAGCGCCACGATCGGCCAGGGCTGCCTCAATCCGGGCGAGACCAAGGCGACCTATGGCACCGGGGCCTTCGTCCTCGCCAACATGGGCCAGGAAGTGCCGCGTTCGGGCCACCGGCTGCTGGGGACGGTGTTGTGCCAGCTGGATGGAGCGCGGACCTATGCGCTCGAAGGTTCGGTCTTCGTCGCCGGCAGCCTGGTCCAGTGGCTGCGCGACAGCCTGGGGATCATTGCCTCGGCGCCGGAGACGGAGGCGCTGGCCCGCTCGGTGCCGGACAGCGGCGGGGTGACGATCGTGCCGGCGCTATCCGGCCTTGGCGCCCCGCACTGGCGGCCCGATGCCCGCGCGGCGATTACCGGCATGAGCTTTTCGACCACCCGGGCGCACCTAGCCCGTGCGGCGCTGGAAGCCATGGCCATGCAGACGGCTGACCTTGCTGCCGCCTTTGCCGCCGACGGCGCCGGCTGGACCGCGCTCAGGATCGATGGCGGGATGAGCGCCAACGACTGGATGGCGCAAGACCTGTCCGACGTGCTGCGCGTGCCGGTCGAGCGGCCACAATTCGTCGAGACCACGGCGCTGGGGGCAGCGATGCTGGCGGCGGTCGGGGTTGGCCTGCACGGCTCGCTGGGCGATGCGGCAAGTGCGATGCGCGGCGCGGTGCAGCGGTTCATGCCGGGGACTGAACCGGGGGCGGAACGGCGCGCGGCCTGGGACCGGGCGCTGGCGGCGACCTAACCCCGCGCGGCGCGGGCCAGGCGCTCGCGCAGCGC
>DKII01000113.1:33674-35456 GCA_002454125.1 Novosphingobium sp. UBA6722 | reverse complement strand
GGCGGGGGCGGCGGCGGAGCCGGCTCGGCGCCACCGAAGTTGTAGCCCAGCGTCAGCAGCAGCGAGTGCGAACGGAAGCGGGTCCGAATGTTCTGACCTGCGGTGTTCACCAGATCGTTGTGATCCTGGTTGAAGAAGCGATACTTCAGACCAACGTCGATGTTGTCGCTCAGCGGGGTGCGAACGCCAGCCAGCGCCTGCCAGGCGAAGCCAGTGTCCGAATCGACGAGCGAAAGCGGCGAGTTGGGCGAAAGGATCAGCGCGTTCTTGACGCGGCCGACGCCAGCACCGGCACCAACAAAGCCCTGAAGGCCATCATCGGGACCGAAATCGAGCAGGCCGTTGAGCATGAAGCTGAGCGCTTCGGCACCGCCGCCAACATTGGCGTCGCTGTAGCGCGAGGTGACCGTCTGGAAGGCCTTTTCTTCAGCACGGCGATAGCTGGCTTCGGCTTCGAGGCGGAAGCCGCCGAAGTCGTAACCGACGATACCACCGAAGTCATAGCCGGTCTTCAGATCCAGCGTACCTTCTTGGTTCCGGCCGGTGAAGTTCTGGATATCTTCGACGATCATGCCACCGGCATCAGCTTCGACGTACCAAGAATCGTCGCGAGCCAGTGCAGGCGTCGCGAGGGCCGAGGAGGCAAGTGCCATCCCAATGACCAGTTTCCGCATTATCGTTTTCCCCTTTTAACAGGATTGAACCACCGAGTTCGTCCGTGTCTAACTGCATCGAATAGTGTGCGCAAGCGGTCAAAGCGCTCAGCTGTTGCAATAATGTCGCTATTTCGGGCCGTCTCCTCGCGAAAAAGCATCGGATCGTCGCCCAGGCTATTGCGCCGGCAAAATGCCGGCCGAGACCAGTGAATCGATCAGGGCAGTAATCGCTGTCCGGGCCTGGGTGTCGATCACGGTCCCGCCGGTCGGTGTCCCCGGCTTGGCCGGGGTCTTCCAAGACCCGAAGAAGACCAATTCCTGACCGGTGGCGCGATTGAACAGGCGCAATCCATCGCGCGGGCTCTGGAACAGCCACTGGCCTTGCTGGAAGCTGGCCAGCTCGCTGGCATGACCAGCCCACACGCCGCTTGCGCCACTGGCAACGAGCCAGCTTTGTCCCTCTTGCGGGGTTGCCGGAGGCGTGGCGGTCTGGGCTTCGATCGCGCCATGCAGCAGAGCGTCGAGCCGGGCGAGACTTTCATTGAGATACAACTCTTTCTGCGCCTGCCCGGCGAACAGCAAGGGCAGGCCAAGCCGGGGCGTGCGGCTATCGAACAGGGGATCGGACATGGGATGGCTCCTGCAGGGATTGGAAGATCAAACCGGGGTAATGACCAGCGGCAGCGAAAGGGCACGGTCGCCCACCTGGCGAACGCTGAAGACGCCGGCGGGCGTGGCCGAAACGAGAGCCGACCACTCAGCAGGGGTCAGGATCAGTTGCGGCGAATCGCAATCCCAGCGTGCTAATGCCGCGCCGGTATCTGGCCCGAACTCGACCACATAGGCCTCGCGCTGCTCGTTAAGCGGCAGGTCAACCCCGTCGTCCCAACGCCACCCGCCGCGCGCCCGGCGCGTCCACCGCAGCTCAAGTCCTCCGCCAGCAGGGCCGATCGCCCGGCCGTGAACGGGGCTGAGCGGCCGCCAGCCGATCCCGGCCAACCGCACCGGACTGGTAGCCGGTGCGCCGTCACCCAGTCCGAGCGCGCCGATCAGCGCCTGCTCGGCGGGGCCGGCCAGTGCCGGGTCGAGCAGTGTCATCGGGCTGTCAATCAGCACGAACGGCTCC
>DKII01000113.1:0-33652 GCA_002454125.1 Novosphingobium sp. UBA6722 | reverse complement strand
GCCCGTCTGGTGCGTGCTGACGGCATGCTCGGTCCCGCCACGACCGCGGAGCAGGCCGGACAGCCGCCATTGCCCTGCACCCAGCGGGGTTGCGTCGGCGAACTGGATCAACTCATTGCCAAGCAACGCCTTGTTGGCGCCCTGAGCTAGCTGGCGCAGGGTCGCGTTGCCAAGCTGGGCGGCCGGATCAAGCAGCGTGACCGTGACTGCCGAGCGACGATCGAACAGCAGGGTCGATCCGCCTGGCAAGGCGTCGAGGCTGGTGCCGATCACCGCCTTGCCGCGGCTGCTGGTGCCAAGCGGTGCCCACGCACCGTCGCCCTGATCGACCAGCAAGCTCGCCCCGCTCCAGCCGCCGCTGGCGGCAACGGCGGCGTAGAGTTGCGGCAAGGGGGTTGCCGGGTTGCCGTCCCACGGCAGTTCGAACGCCACCAGCGTTGTTGGCGAAGACAGCAGATCGGGATCGCTGCCGACGCGTCCGGGATCGGTTGCCCCGGCGGGATCGGGCGCGGCTGGCGCAAGCCGTTCAAGCTTCAGTTCGACGCCTTCGGTGCGCCATTCCCAAGCGCGTACCCGCCATTGCCCCTGCTCGCCGGGCAGGGTCACAACGGTGCCGGGGCGGATCGCGGGGTCGAGCTGGCTGACGCGCCAGGCCAGCGTATGTTGCGCCCAGGCGCGGCGACGGGCGGCGGCATCGACCAGCCGCCGGGCGGCAGGTGCCGCGATTGTCGCCGGCAGTTCGAGCACGCGCGGCTGGCCGGGCGCTGGTGCGCCATTGGCGCGCTGCACACCCGGCTGGTAGTCGCGATCGGGATCGTAGTGGCGCAGGACACTGAGCGGTGCTTCGCCGCCGAGCGCGCGATTGCGGGCGAAGCCGGCCTTGCCACCAAAGTCGTCGCTGGCACTGGCCAGGGCCGGCTCGGGGAGCGCGAGCGGGGCGCTTTGGCTGCGCTCGGGCCGGATCGTCAGCTGCGCGTCACAGGCATCGCAATCGAGCGGATAGATCGGATCGAGCAGGGTGAGCAGTTCGGCCGGTGAGCCTTCGATGGTCAAACCTTCCAGCCCATCCAGCGCCACTTCGGCATCGCAGTCCGGCACCACCGGATCGAGCATGACCTGCAATGAAAGCGGAGCGGAATCCGCAAAGACTTCAAAGCTTAGCGCCGGAATGCGGTTGCCATACTCGGCCAACTGCAAGTCCTCGAACACCACATAGGCCAGGCCCCGATGGGCTGGGCATGTCCCTCCTTCGGCGGCGGCGAGCAGCGGGTCGGCGGGCTGGTCACCGTGGCCGGCATGGACCCGCATGGACCCGCCCACCTTGAGATCCCCCGCCGCCCCGCGCAGCAGCTTGCCATCAGCCCAGATCCGGCCAATCCCCTCGATCGGACGGCTTGAGACTGCAACGGCGAATGAGGCAGAATAGGTATAGGTGATGGTCGCCGGGCGGCCCTTGCCATTGCCCTGACGGTTCCTGGCCTCAACCAGGTCGGTCGCCCAGATTACCTGCCCGCCTGTGCGCACCCGGCCGTGCTGGCGCGGGACGCTGAGGCCATAGCTGGAGGCAGAAAGCGTCAGTTCGGTCAGGCGCGGCCCTTCTCGAGCAGCCGGCTTGAACAGCAAGGCGTCGACTTGGCGCCCGACCAGGGCCCCGATCGAGCCGCCAAACGGTCCACCAACCAGAGCGCCGATTGCACTGAAGACAAGCGTAGCCATGCGATCAGACCTTCCTGGTTGAAATGAGGCGCCACTGGCCAAGAACCGGCCACGATGGCAGCGCGGATTGGTGGACGATGCGGCGCAGCCCGGCATGGGCGTGAATCCAGCCGCCACGTTCGGCGGCGATCGCAAGGTGAACCTGGGCCGGACCGGGTTGCAGCAGGACCACGTCACCCGCTTGGAGCGTGCCAGTTGCGCTTGCGAAACCAAGCGAAGCGGGATCCGGCAGCCACCCATCCAGCCGGCGCAACCGCAGCGGATAGCCGGTCGGCAGCACAACCGGCCGGTCGATCCGTTCCAAGGCAGCGGCCAGCACGCCAATGCAGTCGAGCCCGGTGTCCGGATCGCGGCCATGCAAACGCCACGGACAGTCGATGAAGCTTGCGGCGGCGCGGGCCAGGCCGGCGCCGCTCACTGCGCCGGGCTGGCGTAGCGGGCCAGCTGATCGTTGCCAGGCAGGAACGGCTCTCCCTGGAAATTGAGCGCGTTGCCGAACCGCGCGGCGCAGGTCGCCAGGGTGCGGTCGCACCCTTCGCGGGCCAAGGCGGCAGTGCTAGCGGTGATAGCGCGATCGAGCGGCCGGTCGAGCACAAGGCCATTCGGCCCCGGCGCGATGATCCCGGCGCTTTGTCCGGCGTAAGGCCCGTCAAGCCAGCGCAACGTCCCGCCCGCCAGCAGGCTGAGCGGCACCGACGTTTCCAGCGCAATGGCATTGGCGGCCAGGTTGTGACCTGTGATGCGAACCGCATGGGTGAAACGCGCTGGCGAGAGCGTGCAGCCGGGGCCGCAGAATGCCGCGCGGCAGGTCGGGCTGGTGCGCGGCACCGGATCGAACTGCAGTTCGGCCTTGCGCGATTGCAGCACGGCGGTGAACCGGCCAGCCTCCTCGGCGATGCTGCCCACGCTGCCGCGATAGAGGATGTGGCTTTCGAGCGTCTCCCAGTCGACCAGACCGATCAGGACCCGCGCGCCATCGAACCGGCCCAGCGCCAGGTCCTCGGCGCTCAGCGCATCGTGGCTCAGCGCGCCTTCGACCTCGGCGCTGTCAGGCTCCAGGTCGGCGCTGCGGCGAATGGCCGAAGGGACCATGCCCGGCGTTGCGCGATGATTGACGCCCTCGAACCACAGGTCACGGTCATGCGCGGTGAAGCCCAGCGCCACCCCGTCGCAGCGCAGGATTCGCCAGAACGGCGCGACCGTTTCAAGCTGGGTATCGAACCAGACCCGGCTCACTGGCTGTCCTCACGCAGCTCGACGATCGGCACCGACGGCGCTTCACCGGCGGCAAAATCAGCCCCGGCGATTTCCAGCCGGTCATCGGCAAAGCGCACTGGCACGTCGAACAGGAACCCGGCGCGGACCACTGCGCCAATGGCGGGCGGCTGGGCAAAGTTGATCACGCCGCCCGCTGCCAGGGTCCATCCGGCCGCAGGCGCAGCGTTGACGCTGACCGTTATACTCGCCGCCTCAGGCCGGGTGATCCGGCGGACCTGTTCAGCCGCACCGCTGCCATAGCGCTTGACCAGCGGAAAGCTGGAGCGGAGCCCGTCGCCCGTGCCGAGCAGCTGGTCAGTGGCGGTTGGCGTGCCGGTCATGGCGTTGGAGCTGAAGTCGGTCGGATCGCGCAGGCGAAAGCCGCGCGCCGCGCCCCGGCGGGCGCGGAAGAAGGCCAGCAGCACGCCAAGCTCGGCCTCCGAACGGATGCCGGGACCAACATCGAAGCGCAGCCGCGCATCGGACCACAGGCTGTTGCGGCGTTCGTAGCCCGAGGCGGTGGTGGCAACGCTGGTCGAAAACTCGGGAACCACCGTCGCATCGCGGCCAAGCGCGAGCGGATAGGCAATGTCATCGAAGGGCAGCATGGCATCCTCGTCGCTGGAAGGGGGCAGGCGGGTGAAGCCGTCGCGGCAGACTTGCGGCATGGCCCAGACAAACCGTTCGTGCGCTGCGCGCTCCGCGGCTTCGTCAAGCCCGGCATCGATCAGCCGCCACTGCTCGCGCTGCTCGGGCATCAGGACAAAGCCGGCGAGGTAGTCGGTCTGGGCGGGCGGATAACCGAGCCGGCTTTCGGCCAGGGCATAGCCGGCACGGCGCGCGGCATCGGCCCCGGCGGTCAGCCAGTCATAGTCCTCGATCTGCAGCCGGTCGAAGGCCGGACTGGCCCAGCCGAGTGGCAGATTGGCCCGCCGCGCTTCAGGCATGGCGGGGTCGAGCACGGTCGGCAGGAACGGGAGCAGCAGGACTTCGGCGGTGCCTGGGCTGGCCGCGGTGCGGACCGCATCGCGCAGCGCCAGCGTCGAGCTGGCAAGCACGGCGCCGGCCTGATCGAGCAGCGCCTTTTGCGGCGCGGTCAGGTTCGCACGCAGGTCGGCAATCACCACCGGATTGCCGCCGAAAGCAGCCTTGGCAGCATCGTCGTAGAGGCACGGTCGGCCATCGGCCATGACCCACCACCACGGCTCGCCAACCTGGAAGCGGACCGGCAGGCCAGCCGCTTTCATCAGCCCGGCAAAGGCCGTGCCGACCGCTTGCAGCCAGGCCATCGCCGGGGCGCTGGCGGGTGAGAGCAATGCCGAGGGCGGCACCCAACCGGTCCGCGCCGGATCGCCATTGCTGGCGCGCTGCTGCCAGGTGGCCGGGCAGTACTGCGCGAACAGCTCGTAGGACAGCGAGAGGATCGGGCTGAACCCGGCGGCCTTGGCTAATGCCAGCCATTCGGTGTGCCAGGCGCGCGCCGGGGTGCAAAGCCGATCGCCGGTGGTGACGACTTGCGGTTCGCCGCCGCTCATGGCCAGCCGCATGAAATGGCTCATGCCGAGGTAGTGCAGCAGGCTGCCACGATAGCCGAGCTGGCGCGCGGTGCGGATCAGCCGCGCGGGGGCCTGGTTGTAGGCATCGTCATAGCCGCTCGCCATGGCAATGCCGTGCGGCGGCACGATCACATCGCCAATCGCGAGCATCGAACGTGCGCCATCGCAGCGGATCTGCGAGAGCTCGGCCCAGCCCTCGACCGGCGCGCCGAGCGCGGTGGTGCTGCCCGGGACGTGGCCCGGCGGCGTGAGCGAGATGAAAAGGCGATCGATCGCGGCGGGATGGACCGCCGAGCCATCGCCCTCCCACCCGGCATTGAGCGCAGAGAAGGGCAGGATGACCTGGGCATCTTCGGGCGTGCCGGTGGCATAGGCCCAGAGCCGGACGAACCAGGTCTGATCGGCCCCGGCGGCATCCTTGCCTTCGATCGTCAGGGTCGGGCCGTTGACCGCGTCGAGCGGGATCAGCCCGCTCGACCGCCAGCGGAACGACAGCGTGGTGCGCGAGTAATCCTGGTCGGCCGCATAGGCGAGCAGCGGGTGGTCCCAGCGGTCGGTGCTGTCCCAGATCAGCCCGGCCAGGTCGCCCTGGGTCAGGAAGGCGCAGTCCACCCGCAGCGCATCGGGCGCCGGGGTGGTCAGCGCGGCCATCATCGGGCGCGGGAAGTCGACGGTCCAGAAGCGCGGATCAAAGCGCTGGATCCAGTCGCTGTCTTGCCCCTCGCGTTTGGCGGCGAGCCAGAAGGCCATGGGTCTTGTCCTTTCAGAGCTCGCTCAGCGCGCGGCGCACGGCGCTCGCGACCTGGCGGCTGGAGCGTTGCAGCGCCTGCGGGGCGGAGGTCCCTTGCGGGGCGGCAATGGTGATGGCGACACGGACGTCGCGGCCGCGCGCGGGAATGCCGGTCTCGACCCGTCCGGCACTGGTCGGCACGAACAGTTCGGGCCCGCGCTCACCCACGACATAACCGCGACCCGGGCTGACCGGGCCGCCAGTCGCGCGGCCGGGCAGGCCGAACAGCGAGCCGATCAGTCCGCCCAGATTGAGCAGTCCGCCCTGCCCGCCGCCACCCCCACCGAACGAGCCGAACAGCGAATCGACTGCCGAAGCGGCAATCTGGTCAAGCACGCCCAGCGCGACCCGCCGCAGGTCTTCGAAGCCCAGGCTGCCCTTGCGGATCGCGCCGAGCAGCCCGCGTTCCAGCACGTCACCGGCGCGGCCGAAGCCATCAAGCAGGGTGCCTTCGAAGCTGCCGCGCATGGCCGCCATGTCGGCAGCAAAGCCCTGGGTGTTGGCGCGGACATCCACCACCAGGCTGTCAACGGGGTCGGTCATGGTCGCGCTCCATCAGCTGGTCGAAAGTGGCCCGGTCGAGCGGGCGGGCATTAGGATCGGGTGGGCCAAGCACGGCGGCGAGTTCAGCCGGGGTGGCGCGCCAGAACTCGTCAGGCCGCCAGCCCAGCAAGCGGGCCATGTGCCCGGCCAGGAGCTGGGCCGAGCGGCCGAACGTGTCGGTCATGCCGGGTCTGCGCGGCCTTGCAGGACCTGGGCAAGCAGGCCGCGCAGCGGCTTGGTGGCATGCGCCACGCCCGCGGTGACCAGGGCCTCGGCAAAAGTATCGCGCTCCAGCCCTTCGCGGCTGGCCAGGCAGTGCCAGTAGAGTGCGACCAGTTCGGTCAGGCGCAGCTCACCCGCGGCCGCGCGCTCGACCAGGGCGAACAGCGGGCCGAGTTCCTCCTCGGCCGCGACCAGCGCGGTGAAGCTGGGGCGCAGGACGTGCGTCTGGCCGTCCACCGCAAGCAGCGCCTCGCCGCGCCATTGGTTGGCTTGCGCAGTGGTTGCTTGGCTCATGCCGGTTCAACCGGGCCGGAGCTTTCGAGCGCGAGCGTGTAATTGCGTTCGCCGTTGAAATCGCCGGCATAGTCCAGCCGCTGGACCAGGAAGCGCCCACGCAGCTTTTCGCCGCCTTCAAAGCTCAGTTCGTAGTCGTCGATGGTCCCGGCCATGGCATTGGCACGGACCTGGGCTTCGGCGGCCGAGCCGAGGAAGATCCCGGCTGCGCTGACCGAGACCGAACGGACCCCGGCGCCCGAGAGCATTTCTCGCCAGCCACCGCTTTCCTTGGTCGTGATGACAACCGGATCGCCGGTGATCGAAAGCTGGGTCGTGCGCAGACCCGCAACGGTGCGGTAGACGGCTGGGGTGGCGCCATCGGAAATCTTGAGCAGGAAGGCGCTGCCTTTCTGGGCGGGCATAGGGAATTCCTTTCGGGATCAGTCGGACAAGACGCGGAAGCGGTATTCGAGCAGAATCGCGCGGGTATTGGCCGCGCGCTGTTCGGCGCGGGCGCGAAGGAACTGGGCGGTGACCACGCGAAAACCGCTCTGGGCGGCGGGGAGCGCGGTGATCCGGCTTTCGATCGCTGACACCAGCGTGGCGGCGGTATCGGGCCGGTCACCGCGGCAATGCAGCTCCAGCGCAACGCGAACCTCACGGCCCGCCAGCTCCTTGGTGCTCCAGTCGGCGCTGGCGCTGGCGGCAATTGCCAGCCAGGGCAGGGCGGTACGGTTCGGGGCTTCCTCGACCACGGCGTTGAGGGTCCCGGCCAGCGCCGGATCGGCGGCCAGCCAGGCGATCAGCGCGGCGCGCAGTGGCACTTCCATCAGCGTGGTCCTTTCGTGAACAGCGGCCAGACCAGCCGCGCCGAGCGCCAGCGCTTGGCCGGATCGCGCTGCGCCAGTGTCAGATCGGCAGCGCGAGCCTCGGCCAGGCGCCGGGCGGCGGCTTCGAGCGAGGCGAAGACCCGGTCGAGCATCAGGCGAGCTTCATGCGCCGCCATGGCCGCCACAGCGCGGCGACGGCAGCAGGCGGCGAGGCAGTTGCCAGGCCATCGCTTTCGCGCGCCCGGTACTGGCTGGCGGCGAGGCGCAGGATCCCGTGGCGCAAGGCCTCGGGCAGGGCGCTCCAGCTGGTGGCGAGACCGGCGGTGTAGCGCACGGCCACGCGGCCAGCGCTGCCAGGACTGATCACGCGCACCCGCCCCGCGCCATCGGCGGTCAGGTCGATCGCGTAGGCATCGACAGCCAGAGCAAAGCGCGCGCCTTCGGCCGGAATGCCCTGGGCCTGGGTGATCGCCTGGACCGGACGAGCAGTCAGCACCTGCCAACCCGACTGGACCGGCAGGATCTCCTCGCAGGTCTGCTCCAGCGACATCAGCCCGGTGAAGTCCTCGCAATGTTCGATCGCCGCGCGCAGCAGGGTGGTGAGCTGGTTGTCATCGGCCGGGGAAGCGATGCCCAGCCAGTCCTTGAGTTCAGTCAGCGCCGCCGGGGCCAGCGCATAGGGCGTGATAATGGCCCGCTTCATGGGCGGTCTCCGTCTGGGAGGGGAAAAGGGTGCACCCGCGCCGGGGAGAGGGGGCGCAGCGCGGGTGCGGGCCGGCCGGGACAGGGGAAGGTCCCGGCCCGCCAGTCCGGTTACACGCTGATCCGCAGCAGCTTGATCGCGTCGCTATCCAGCACCTGCCCGCCGATACGCTTGGTGGCGTAGAAGTTGACGTAGGGCTTGTTGGTGAAGGGATCGCGCAGGATCGTGGTCGTGCGGCGTTCGGCGATCAGGTAGCCGTTCTTGAAGTTGCCGAAGGCGATCGGGAAAGCGTTGGCGGCGATGTCCGGCATGTCCTCGGCTTCGACCACCGGATAGCCCAGCAGGCGCGAAGGCTGGCCTTCAAGCACGCCCGGCTGCCACAGGAAGGTGCCGTCGGCCGCCTTGAACTTGCGCACCGCGGCCATGGTCTTGGAGTTCATGACGAAGGCCGCGCCCTGGCGGTGGCCCGACTTCAGCGAATGGACCATGTCGATCAGCTTCATTTCCGGGGCGGTATCGAACCCGCTGGCATTGCCGCTGACGATATGCTGCAGCGTGCCGAAGGGGCGGGTCGCGTCAGCCGTCAGCGCGGTCGGCGCCTGCAGGAATCCGCGCGGCTGGTTGGTGCCGCTGCCGTTGACGAAGGCAGCGCCCTCGGCGCGGGCAAACTCGGTCGCGATTTCGCTCGCCAGCCACCCTTCAAGGTCAAAGGCCGCATCGTCGATCATCGCCTGGCTCGCCGCCGGGTTGGCATAGAGCTCGCCCATCGGTGGGACGATTTCGTTGAACTTCGGCGTGGTGGTTTCCGGCCGGGCGGCGGTTTCGCTGACCCAGCCCGAAGCCGTGCCGGACGAGGTGACGAGCTTGCGGTAACCGGCCGTGCCGACCTGGACCACCTGGGCAATCGCGCGGATCGGGCTGATGGTCTTGAGCTGCGCCGCGATCATCGCATCGATCTCACGCGGGACGGCAAAGCCGCCATCGGCGGCGACCGTGCCGGTCACGGCCTTGAGTTCGGTCTCGCGGCCCTGGCGCAGATAGCCATCGACGAAGCCCTTGAGTTCGGAGCTGGCCGACATGGCACCGGACAGGGCCGGACGGGCGGCGGCGCGGCTGACCTTTTCGAGCCGGCTTTTCACTTCATCGACATCGCCGCGCAGTTCGCCCAGCGCGGCCTCGGCGGCATCCTGCCGGGCGACCAGATCGAACGAGGCGTCGAGCGGATCGGGGGTGACTTCAACATCCATGGGGCACTTACCTTTCACGAAAAGGCCGCCCCACGGGCGGCCGGCACAAACACTGGAATTGGGGACTGGAATTGAGGACTGGAGCTGGGCGGTTAGCCGAGCAGATGAACCCGCGCGCCGTGCTGCATCGGGTGGGTGACCAGGCTGACCTCGAACAGGTCGACCTCGGTCAGCTCGCGCCCTTCGGCGGAGCGGGTGAAGCCGCGGGCGCGGTAGCCGAAGGATAGGCCGGTCACCCGGCCGGCCCTGAGCGCGGCAGCAGCGCCGCCGTCGGGGTTGTCGATGCTGGCCACCACGCGCAGCCCGCGCGCGTCCTCAGATACCTGCTCGATCCAGCCGATCCGCTGCTCGGGATGGTGCTGCCAGAACAGCGGCAGCGGTTCGGCGCGTTCCTGTAGCGTGCGGGCGAAGGCACCGCGGCGGATCGTGTCGCGTCCGGCGTCGCGCCGGTCGAACAGGGCGGCATAGCCGGCAAAGCGCATCATTTCAGGAGCCCCGTCGCGCCAATCCGAAAGGCGATTCCGATCAGCACCAGCGCCAGGCAGCCGCGCACGGCCCAGCCGACCGCCGCCTTCCAGGCACTGGTCTTGGCATCGCGCCAGGCCTGCAGCAGCTCGCGCAGTTCACTGAGGTCATTGTGGGCATTGGCATCGTCGAGGCCCATCCGGGCCAGCACGCGTTCGGCGCCCAGTTCGCTCGCTTCCTCGATCACCGCGCGCAGGGTGACGAGGTCGGCGCCCTCATCAGCCGCCTGGGCGAGCAGGCGGGCCAGCATTTCGTCACGGTTCATGGTTTGTTCTCCAGAACACTCAGGCCAAGCATGGCGCGCTTCTCGTCAGCCGAGAGGAAATCGGCGGCACTGACCTGGCTCCACAGCCGCTCGCGGTCCTCCGCCAGCGCTGGCACGCGGTCCAGATCGACCGCCAGGGCTGCATCGGGGAACCAGGTCTCCAGACCTTCACCGATCGCCGAGAGGATCTTGCCCGCCAGCGGCAGCAGCGTCAGCCGCCACAGCGCGCGGTTGGCCTCGCGGTAATTGGCATAGGTCGCGTCGCCTGGCAGGCCCAGCAGCATCGGGGGCACGCCAAAGGCCAGGGCAATGTCGCGCGCGGCGGCGGCCTTCAGCCCGGCAAAGTCCATGTCGGCGGGGGAGAGGCTGAGCGCCTGCCATTTAAGCCCGCCTTCCAGCAGCAGCGGCCGCCCGGCATTGGCCATGCCGGAATAGGCGGCGCTCAGCTCGGCCTTCAGCCGCTCGAACTGATCGGCGCTGAGCCCGCCCCCGTCGCCTGGATCATAGACCAGCGCGCCCGATGGCCGCGCGGCGTTTTCCAGCAGTGCGCGGTTCCAGTCAGAGGCGGCATTGTGCACCGCCACGGCCTGGTCGGCGGCGGCGAGGCAGCCGGCGCCATAGTGGTCGTCACCGGGGTGGAAGTGGCGGATGTGGATCAGGTTGGGGCTGGCATCCTCGTCCAGCACCGGAATGGTCAGGCTGCGCTCGCCAACGCGATAGGCATAGGCTGCCGGCCAGCCATCCTCGCCTGCGATCACCGAGACCCGCTCGGGCCGCAGCGCGAACAGCTCGGCCGGGCGGCCCGCGCCGTCCTTGACCACCTGGACATAGGCATTGCCGTGCAGCAGCAGCTGGGCGGCCAGCGTCTCCAGCAGCGCCTGCCCGGCGGACGTCGCCCGGACCAGCGCGGCCAGGCGCGGATCGCAGGGCAGCAGCGGCACCCCGCCGATCCCCTCGGCCACCAGCCGCACCGCGCGCTGCGCCACTGGATTGTCGAGATAGGCCCGCTTGACCGCGCCAGTGTACTCGAACGGCGCCCGCGCCGAGCCCTCGGCGAACAACCAGGGTGAAGTGAAAGTGCGCGCCAAAGGCACGCGCGCCGACGCGCCGCCCTTGAAGGCAGCGGCCAGGGTCTGGAGGAAGGACATGGAGGGGCCTTTCGGGACTAAGTGTCGCGGACATCGAGATTCAATTGGGGATAACGCTTTGTAGGGACTCGACTTTTCCCTATTTGTTCCATCACATCAATGTGGGCTGATCGCCGGAATAAATCACACGCTCTCAACCGCGCGGGGCGTGTGAGGCGCCTCAGGGCGAGCAGCCCAACTGCTTGGCAGTCATAGGAGGCCTACGTGGCTAAGTATGAAACGCACGAGCGCGGTCGGGATGCCCGAAATGGGCAGTTCATCCCGGTCGACGTGGCTCAACGCCGTCCCGCAACGACGGTCGTTGAGCTCTACAAGGTCGGTAAGAAGGGCCCCCGGAACTAACGGAACCTTCTGACGATCGGTCGCCGGGGTTCCTTGTGAATCCCGGCGGCTTTCTGGTCAAATCGGCTCGACTCGATTTCTGCACGTTTTGACTCAAACTTCGGTCACCCCAACCACACCCGCGGCTGCACCTTCGGTCTCAGCGCCAGCTCGGTCAGCGCCCAGACCAGCGCGTCAGCGCGGTCGGGGGAGCGGCCGGGGCCTTGGTAGGCACCGCCGGTGACGAGGCCGCAGAGCTGGTCTTCCAGCGCCGGGAAGGTCCCGGCATGGCGGACGCGGCCGGCTTCATAAAGCGCGGCGACGGGTTCGGCGCGGGCGGCCTTGCCTTTGCTGGCGTGGACCAGCCGCAAGGGCAGGGTCACTTCGGCAGCGCGCAGCACGCTTTCGACCATGGCACCGCCCTGGTTGGCTTCGGCCACGACCCGGTCGGCGGACCAGGCGGCGGCGGTGTGGGCGGCGGCGCGGGCCCATTGTTCGGGGCTGGCCTTGGCCACCGAGGCATCGGCCAGGACGCGGACCAGGCCATCTTCGCACAGCGCACAGACCACGATGCCGCATTCGTCCCCGCCCGCCGAAGCCGGGGGGTCGACTGCCACGACCGTGCGAACGGCAGGACTGGAGGCCGCCGGTTCGCGGCAAGCCTCCAGCAAGGCGCGGGTCCACAGCGCGCCCTCGATATCTTCAAGCAGTTCGCCGTCCAGCTCCTGCCGGCCGAGCAACGACTGCCCGTAAAGCGCGCGGATCCCGGCGACGAAGCGTTCGGGCAGGTTGTCACTGTTCGCTTCGGTCGCGCCGCGATGGACCACCAGCGTGGCGGGATCGCTCGCCAGCAACTGCTTGAGCAGCGGCACGGCGCGCGGCGTGGTTGTGGCCAGCACGCGCGGCGTTTCGCCCAGGCGCAGGCCGAACAGCAGGTTGTCCCAGGCGCGCATCGCGCGGGCCGAGGCGTTGTCCCACTTGGCGACCTCGTCGCACCAGGCGTGGCTGTGCTGCGGGCCGCGCAGCGATTCGGGTTCGCCCGCCGAATAGAGCGTGGCGAGCGCACCATTCGGCCAGACCAGCCGCCGCAGCGAGGGTTCAAACTGCGGGCGCTGCTGCGGCAGACCGATCGAGAGCAGACCGCTCTCGCCCTCGACCATGACAGAGCGCACTTCACCCAGCGACGCGCCGACCAGCGCGATCCGCGCGGTGGGATCACGCTCGGCAATGTCGCGGACCCATTCGGCCCCGGCGCGGGTCTTGCCGAAGCCGCGCCCGGCCAGGATCAGCCACAGTTGCCAGTCGCCCGGCGGCGGCAATTGCGCCGCGCGGGCCCACAGCGGCCAGATATGGGCAAATTCCTCCTTTGCTTCCGGTGGCAGGCGGCGCAGCCAGGCGAGCCGTTCGGCCTCTGGCTGTTTCAACAGTTCGGCCATCAGCACCTGGCCGGTCATTCGCGGCCCTCAGCCGCCAGGCGGCGCTGGCGCATTTTTTCCAGCTTGGCGTTGATCGACTGGACGATCGCATCGGATTCCTCGCGGGTCCGCACCGCGCGGTACTTCGCGGTGGAATCGCGGTGCGCGGCGAGCAGCCGCAGCGCGGCGGCATTGTCATAGGTCCGCACGCCGCGCTTGGCGCCGGCTGCGGGCTTGACCTCACCCTCGCGCAAGCGGCGCAGCAGGTCCATTTCGAGCAGGTCGTAGCCTTCGCACAGCGCCTGCTGCCAGGCGCGGTTGAACTCGGCCGACTGGCGGCGGGCTTCGTAGGCCGTGCTGGTGCAGACCCCGGCCTTGCGCGCCGCGGCGCTGACGTTCGAGGTGGCAGCCAGCTCGGCCAGGAAAAGGCGCGACCAGTCGGTCAGGCGGAGCTTGCGCAGCGGCGCAGCCCCGGACTTGGGCTTATCCGGCATGGCGTGGTCCTGTAATTGAAGGGGCGAAGCGGCCGGCACCGGTGGCGGCGAATCGGTTTATCGCGATGTTCCTAATATGTACCGAAACAGCGTTACAATGTCAAGTACAAATAACCGATATGGTTATAGACCGCTCGCGCTTGCCGGTCTGCGCCCGCCCCTCTAAACACGCCGCGAGGGAAGGGGATTCCAATGCTGCGCCGCCTTTACGACTGGACCATGGCCAAGGCCGCGCATCCGCACGCCGAATGGTGGCTGGCGCTGTTCGCCTTTGTCGAGGCCAGCTTCTTCCCGATCCCGCCGCATCCGCTGCTCGGCCTGATGTGCCTGGCAGAACCGAAGAAGGCGGTCCGCTTTGCGGGTGTAGCTACCTTCGCCTCGGTGCTGGGCGGCCTGCTGGGCTATGCCATCGGCTATGCGCTCTACGATACCGTCGGCACCCAGCTGCTGGCGCTGCTTGGCCTGTCTGAAAGCTTCCCCAAGGCAGCCTGCTACCTGCGCGAATTCGGGGCAGAGATCATCATGATCAAGGGGGCGACCCCGATCCCGTTCAAGCTGCTGACGATCACCGCCGGGTTCATCGCCATGCCGCTGGTGCCGTTCATCCTGGCCAGCATTGTCAGCCGCTCGATCAGCTTCATGATTGTGGGCGTGCTGTTCCGGCTGTTCGGCGCGCCGATCAAGGCCTTCATCGACAAGTACCTTGGCTTGGCCACGGCCGGCTTCGTTGCCGTGGTGGTGGGCGGCTTCATCGCGGTCGCCTATCTTGGCGGCGATGCCAATGAATCGAGCGCCAAGTGCGCCGCAGTCGGAGCCATGCAGCCATGAGCGAGCCACGCATCCATCTTTACCACTGCGCCGATGCCCGCTCGTTCCGCGCGCTTTGGGCGCTGGAGGAACTGGGCCTGCCTTACGAGCTGACCCTGATGCCGTTCCCACCGCGCGCCCGCTTCGAAGGCTACCGCGACGTCAACCCGCTGGGCACGGTCCCGGCCTGCCTGATCGACGGCCAGCTGATGACCGAAAGCGCTGCGATCCCGCACGTGCTGGCGACCCGCTTCGGTCCGTCCGATCTGGCCCTCGCACCGGACGAGCCGGATTATCCCAGCTATATGAACTTCCTCGTCATGGGCGAGGCGACGCTGACTTTCCCGCAAACCATCCACCTGCGCTATACCCGGCTCGAACCCGGCCGCTGCCTGGAAGCCGCCTCGGATTACGCCCAGTGGTTCGGGGCGCGGCTGCACAATGCGCTGAAGCTGATGGGGCCGGAATTTGCCTGCGCCGGGCGCTTCACCATGGCCGATGTCTCGGTGGGCTATGCCGTGATGCTGGCGCTGTCGATCGGGCTGGAAGAGCAGGTTCCTGAAGCGGCGTTGGCCTATCTTGATCGGCTCAGCCAGCGCCCGGCCTTCCAGCGCGCCAAGGACAAGCAGAAACGATGAGCCGCTTTACCGCCCTCGCACTCGCCGCCGCGTTGCTGACCAGTCCGGCGCTGGCCCAGGACCTGCCCGACGGCCTGCCGCCGCTTGGGCTGGCCAAGGCCTGCAAGCCGCCCAAGGATAACGTCGGCGGGCCAATGGATGCCGAGGCCAAGGCGCTCGCCAAGGGCCTGCTCCCGGCCTGGACCGGCAGCGAAACCAAGCCGCAGCAACTGATCAAGCGCATGCAGGCACTGCAGGTCCCGGGCGTCAGCCTGGCGGTGATCCGCGGCGGAAAAATCGTCCTCGCGCGCGGCTGGGGCATTGCCGACATGGGCACCTGCGCCCCGGTCACCGCCGAGACGCTGTTCCAGGCCGGGTCGGTCAGCAAGGTCGTGACCGCTACGCTCGCCATGCAGGCGGTCAGCGCGAACAAGCATCCGCTCGATGCCGATATCAACTGGGCGCTGGCCCGCTGGCAGCTGCCCGGCAACCCGGCCTATCCGAAGGAGCGGGCGACGCTGCGCCGGCTGCTCTCGCACAGCGCCGGGGTCTCCAACCCGGATTCGACGGGCTATCCACCCAATACCGCCGCGCCATCCTTGCTGGCGATCCTGACCGGCAAGGGGGTGAAGGGCCAGCCGGTCCGCGTCACCGGCAAGCCCGGGAGCTGGGACTATTCCAACGGCGGCTACCTGGTGGTCCAGGCCGCGCTCGAGGACATGACTGGCGAGAGCTTCGCCGCGCTGGCCCAGCGCGACGTCCTCCAGCGCGCCGGCATGGCCCGCTCAACCTTTGCCCAGCCACCCGCCACACCGCTGCTCGAGGCGACCGCCGCTGGCCATCACCTCGGCAAGCCTTTTGCCGACCGGTTCTACAACGTGGCCGAACTCGCGGCCGGCGGCATGTGGTCGACCCCATCGGACGTGGCCCGTCTGCTGATTGCCCTGCGCGCCAGCTACAATGGCAGCGACCAGGCCCTGCTGCCGCAGGCCGCCGCGCGCGAAATGGCGAAGGTCCAGGCCGGCAGCTGGGGCCTGGGCCTCGCGCTCAAGGGGCAGGGGCCCGGCTTCACCTTCGGGCATGATGGCACTCGCTGGGGGATGTTCACCCGCGCCTTCATCCACGCCGAAAGCGGCGACGGGATCGTGGTCATGGCCAACGATTTTCGCGGCTTCGAACTGGCCGACGAGATCATCCGCGCCGCCGCCCAGCGCTATGGCTGGAGCGAGCGCCAGCCGCGCGCCCTGGCCAGCCTGCCGGCCGACACGCCGCTGTACCTGCGCGGCACGATGAATGACTGGGGCACCAGCCTGCCGCTGCGCCGCGAGGCCGGTCGCTATCTGGCCGAGGTCCAGCTCCCCGCCGGTCGGCACCAGTTCAAGCTGGCGACGGCTGACTGGGACCTGCTCGCGCTGGGCCAGTCCGATGCTGCGGCGCTCAAGCCCAACGGCGGCACGCTGCGGCTGGGCGCGCCGGGCGATGACATCACGTTCGCGACTGACCGCGCGGCAAGCTGGTCGATCGTGCTCGATCGGCTCGAGACCGCCCGCCCCCGTCTGACGATCGCGCCGCGCTGAATTCGGCGATTGTCTAATCGTACCAATGGGCTATCCCCGAGGCATTCGGGGAGGGTCGAGCCGTGAAGTACATGATCTGCACCGCCGCACTGCTGCTTGCGGCGCCGGCCATGGCCAATGACAAGCAGGATTTTTCAGACTGCGACGGGCGGATCCATCCCGGCAAGCAGGACGACGGCATGCGCGGCGAGGCCAGCGTTTCGCGCTTTGACAGCCTCGGGCTGGGCGCGGGACTCAGCCCGGCGCTGCTGGGGGCGGTGCGCGGCCTGGTGGCTGAAAACGGCAGGATTGCGGCCTGCACCCGTGCGCTCGCCAGTCCGCGCCTGCTGCCGACCCAGGTGCTGCGCAAGGCGCATCTGCTGCGCGCCCGCGGCACGACTCATCTGCAGCGCGGGGAGGTCGATCTGGCGCTGCTCGATCTCGATGCGGCCGAAGCCGCATTGGCCGATCGTGCTGCCGATCCGTTCTACCAGCGCAGCATGGGTGCCTCGCTCAAGCTGCTGCGGGCCATTGCCCTGGCGCAGCAAGAGAAGTGGGCGGAAGCCAGCAGTCTGGCCGCGGCGGTGCGCGATGTGCGGCCCTATTCGCTGCGGTTGCAGAATGTTTCGGCGGCAATCCTTGGCGCCGCACCATTGACCGCTGGCGCTGCTTCGCCGTGGGGCGGGCTCCTGCGGCTTGATCCGGACATGGGCCACCGCGCGCTGCAGGATGAGGCCCGCCGCGGCAACCACGCGGCCGTGTTGCGGCTCGCCCCGGCGGTCGACCTCAAGCTCGATTTCCCTGATCCGCAGGTGGCCCGGCCCGGGTTCTATGGCGGCTATCCGGTCGCTGCGCTCAACGCGGTGCTGTCGGGCTTTGCCGTTGCCAACGCCCGCGCCGCCACTGGCGATGTCGCCGGAGCCAAGCGCTTTCGCGAGGCGCTGGCGGAAAAGGTTGCCGATCGCAAGGCGAAGCTCGAAGCGATCCGCGCCGCGACCCCGCCGCCACTGACGCCCGCTCCGTTGACGCCAGCTCCGCTTGCTCCTGCCACGGCCGCGCCGGCACCTGCCACACCGGCAGCAGTAGCCCCCGCTCCAGCCACACCGGCTCCGGCCCCCGCCACACCGGCTCAAGTCGCGGTGGCCACCGGCGGACCGCCGCCGCCCGCGCCGCCCAGCGATCCGATCGTCTCGATGGCCGAGCAGCGGCTCCGCCAGCTTGACCTGCGGCTGGCCCAGGTTGAAGGCCGGATGGCCGATGCCAAGGCGCTGGCGCTGTCAGGTGCGCTGCCGATGGATGCCGGCACGGCCGAGATCTTCACTGCGCTCAACGCGGCGCTGCCGGTCAAGGAACGGCTTCCGGCTATCGATCTGAGCACATCGGCCAAGGCCGGGGAAAGCTCGACGCGGCTTCAACTGCGCAGCATGGCCGCGCTGGCGCTGGTCGCCCCGGAAACCCCGCGCACGGTGATCGATTACAACAAGTCGCGTCCCAATATCCTGGGTGCCTTGGTTGGCGGGGCGCTGTCGATGGGCACCAGCTTGCTGGGCGGGATCGATCGCACCGACGGGTTCCGCTCAACGCAGCAGACCGATGGCACGATCAAGGTCGAATATGTCGGCAACACGCCGTCCGAGCCGCTGGTGCAGGAAATGACCCTGCTGCGCGCGGCGGAAACGGCCCGGGCCGCTGGCAAGTGGGGCTTCCTGATCGCCCGCCGCGCCGATTACACCCGCTACATGGTGACCAGCCAGTATGGGGCGGAAATCAGCCGTGTGCCGACCGGGCACAAGACCGAACTGTTCATCCGCTATCTTGACGAGGGCGAGGATCCGGTGCGCGGCTTCAGCGCCATCGGCCTGATCGATGCGCTTGGCCCGCTCTACTACGAGGACAAGCCCGCCAAGCGTTAGCGCAGCTGCGGCGAATCCAGCGCCAGCCGGGCCCGCGCCGCGGCCAGGGTGCGCAGCGCGATCGGATCATGCTTGCGCAGATTGAGCGCCGCTTGGGCTTCGCGCTGGGCCCCGGCCGCATCCCCGGCCGCCAGCAGCGCGGCCGCCAGATCGCGCCGGACCGGATACCAGAAGGCCGGCGGATCGGTGAAGTCCGAGAAGGATTCGGTCTCTTCCAGCACCGCGCCCTCGCGGAAGGCGGCTGCGGCATCGGCCCAGCGCTGTTCGGCCATGGCAATCCGCCCGGTCAGCACGGCGCGGGTGATCCCCAACATCTGTTCGGCGGCGATCGCTTCCTTGTCGGGCTTGCCAGTGGCGATCTTGGTCGGGATGGCCTCCATCTCAAGGCGCGCTGCCGCCAGATCGCCGGCCCAGACCTGGCTCTCGCCGCGGGCATAGTGCCAGGCGGCCTTCAGGTAGGGCAGCTTAGGTTCGGGCAATTGCAGCGTGGCGGCGGGATCGAACCGGGCCATGGCGAATAGCCCCGATGCGGCCAGCAGTTCCCACCACGGCTCACCCTTGTCGCGCTGCGACGCGGTTTCGACGAGCGGGCGCGCAAGATCGAGCCCGATCCGAGAATCCCCGGCCATCAGCGCGCCGCCCAGCCCGAAGATCACGTTGTGGGCATGATAGGGCAGATCCCAGACGCCCTTCGGCGCGGGCAGGCCCAGGGCCTTGGCGTTGTCCTTGCCGATCTGGACCGCGCGGTGGTTGGTTTCGGCGGCATCCTGATAACGCCCGACCCAGTAATAAGTGTGGCTGGGCATATGCACCAGGTGGCTGGCACGCGGGGCCAGGTCGGCCAGCCGGTCAGCATAGGCTTCGGCCAGACCCGGCTTGCCGATCACTTCGGTGGCGTGGATGTAGAAATGGATCGCCGGGGTATGCTGGGGCGCGCGGGCCAGCACCTGTTCGAGCAGGACCACGGCCTGGTCCATCAGCCTGTGGTTATAGCCTCCTTCCTCGGCAAAGCTGGCCACCATCAGCGCATCGGCGGTGAGCACCGCAATCTCATTGTCAGCGGGAAAACGCGCGGCGACCGTCTGCATGGCGGCAGAATAGGCGCGGTCGAGTTTGGCGGTGTCCTTGCCCGGCTGGTAACGCAGCACGAGGGCATCGGTCAGCGCGCGTTCCTTGGGTGTGCCCGTGGCAGCTACTGCGCGCCGCGCTGCCCGCGCCCCGACCAGCAGTTTGGCGCGGTCATCGGGCTTCTTGCCGTAATTGATCGTCGGGCCATCGACCAGCGCGAGGCCCCACTGGCACATGCCGCAAGCCGGATCGAGCCGTACCGCCTGTTCCATGGCGGCAACCCCGGCGCGGTGGGCAAAGGCGGCGTGCAGCTCAAGCCCGTTGGCAAAGAAGGCCGCGGCCTGCGGATTGGCGCCAGTGATCGCGAAACCGCCGTTGCCATAGCCGGGCAGCAACTGCGGGCTTCGCGGGCTCAGCAGATCGTCGTGGCGGTGTGCGTCCTTGGTCGATTCGGCGGCGGGAACCATCGGCGCATGATTGGCGCTATGGGTATCCTGGGCCACGGCGGGGCTGCCGGTCAGTGCGGAGAGCCCCAACGCGAGGCCAATCAGCCCGCTATTTGCGAAGTGCCTGTTCATTGCCGCCAATCCCCCGCCATGCCTGTTGGGGCAGGCTGACAGGAAGCGCGGCGCTTGTCACGCCTTGCCGGCGCGCTCCCGGATTAGCTGACTGGCACCGTGTAATTGAGGCCGAGGCGACCGCCGTCGGGATAGATCGTCTGCCCGGTCAGGTAGGAACTGTCCTCGCAGGCCAGGAACAGGGCGACTGCGGCCACTTCCTCGGGCTCGCCGGCACGGCCCAGCGGGGTGCGGCTCATGATCCGGTCGCGCGCGGCTTTGTCCTCGGCCATGATGCCGCGCAGCATGTCGGTCATGATCGAGCCGGGGCCGATCGCATTGACGCGGATGCCTTTGCCCGCCAGCGCCAGCGCGGTGACATTGGTCAGCTGCTTCATCGCGCCCTTGGAAACGACGTAGGGAATCTGGTTGGGGATCGCGAGGACTGCATTGACCGAGCTCATGTTGATCACCGCCGATCCCGGCCCCATCAACCGCGCCGCCGCCTGGGTGCCCCACAGCGCCGATTTGAGGTTGGTGGCAAAGACCCGGTCGAAGTCTTCCTCGGTCAGATCGTCGAGACTGGCGGGGTGGGTGATCCCGGCATTGTTGACCAGGACGTCAAGCCCGCCCCAGAGCTCCGCAGCACGGGCAATCAGCGCCTCGACCTCGGCCTTCTTCGCAACATCGGCAATGAAGGCCTGTTGACCCAGCGCCGCAGCCAGGGCTTCCACGCGGGCAGCGTCGATATCGGCCAGCAGCAGCGTCGCGCCCTCGGCGGCAAAGCGTTCGGCAATCGCTTTGCCGATCCCTTGCGCCGCGCCAGTGATGACACAGCGCTTGCCGGCCAGCCGCGGCATCAGATGATCCCCACGGCCTTTCCGGCGCGCTGGAACATGCCGATGATCGTCTGGACCTGTTCGGCGGTGTGTTCAGCGCAGAGCGAGCAGCGCAGCAGGGTCATGTTGGCGGGGGTCGCCGGCGGACGGGCCAGGTTCACGTAAAGCCCTTCCTTGAGCAGCGCTTCCCACATCGCCGCCCCCTTTTCGAGGTCGGGCATGATCACCGCGATAATCGCCGATTGCGGCTCGCTGGTGCCAAGCTGGAAGCCGGCCTCGGTCAGCCCCTGGTGAAGGATCTTGGAATTCTCCCACAGGTGCGCGCGCTTGTTGCCGGCGTGCATCAGCTTGCGGATCGAGGTGCAGGCAGTCGCCACCACGCTCGGCGGGAGCGAGGCGGTGAACACGTAAGGCCGGCAGACCAGCCGCAGGATCTCGAACTTCGGGTGGTTGGAAACGCAGAAGCCGCCGACCGTGCCGACCGACTTGGAGAAGGTGCCGATCACGAAATCGACATCGTCGAGCACGCCCTGGTCCTCGGCCACGCCGCGCCCGTTGGGGCCGATGAAGCCCATCGAGTGTGCCTCGTCGACCAGCACCATCGCGCCGTGCTTCTTGGCCACCGCGATCATTTCCTTGAGCGGGGCAATGTCGCCCAGCATCGAATAGACGCCCTCCAGGATCACCAGCTTGCCGGCGCCCTCGGGAATGCGGCCCAGGCGCTTGTCCATCGCCTCGATATCGTTGTGCTTGAACGGCACGACTTCGGCATCGCCCAGCTTGCAGCCATCCCAGATCGAGGCGTGGCTATCGATGTCGAGCACGATGTAATCGCCCTTGCCGGCGACGGTCGAGATGATCCCCAGGTTGGCCTGGTACCCGGTCGAGAAGACCATGGCATGGTCCATCCCGTAGAATTCCTTGAGCGCTTCCTCGACCGCCTTGTGCCCGGCATAGGTGCCGTTGAGCACGCGGCTGCCGGTGGTGCCGGCGCCGAAATCGTCGAGCGCCTGCTTGCCCGCCTCGATCACGTCGGGATCGAAGGTCATGCCCATGTAGTTGTAAGTGCCCAGCAGGATCGTCTGGCGCCCGTTGCAGATCGCCTCGGTGGGGGAGACAACGCGCTCCATCACCAGGTTGAACGGGTCTTCCTGGCCCTGGGCGAGCAGGTTGGTGCGCAGCTCGATCAGCGGGTCGAACTTCGAAAACAGGTCGGTCATAGGGTCTTGGTGATCCTCTGCTTGCCGCAACCGGGAAATTATCCCTGCAGCTTCACCACGGCATCGATCAGCTGGCCGTAGTTCTCGATCTCGGCCTGCTGGTTCATGCTGATGATGATGTCGAATTCGTCCTCGATCGCGGCAACGAAGTCCATCACGGTCAGGCTGTCGAACTCCAGGTCACCGGCAAAGGTGCTGGCATCGGTGATTTCCACGCCCTTCTTGTTGAAGGGCTCGATGATCCCTGCGATCTTCTCGGCAGTGGCGGCGCGATCCATGGTCTTATGCTCCAATTGGCTTTGCGGCGCTTTGGCCGAAGATTGGGGCGGAATATAGGCGGAACTTCAACCGGAGAGCCATGGACAAACGCAGGTGTAGCAGGAATGCAGACATTCTTGTGTGCATTATGCCCCTTCAGGCCAATGCAAACATTCTTAATCTGAACAGATTAGTTTCCTTAGGCATGCGTGATTTCGGTTACTCTAAGCGTGGGCGCGCCCTGAACGAAGCGCAGGCGGAAGTACGTGCTGCCGTCAAGGATGTCGTGAACAGGGATGACAGGAGCGATCCAAGAACGCGCCGATGGCTCAGCGCTATCGAAGCGTTTCAAGCGGCATCTGCGCGTGTATACCCCGAACAACTCCAAGAAGTTGCTAAAGGTGAAAGGCGCGCCTCAGAGGTCGATACGGATGCCGTTCTGGACTTTCTCGAGGCCGATCCGCAGTTTGATCGATCCGGTTACATGAAGGAGAAGCTTCTTACGGAGCTGAAGAGGCGAAAGCTCGACCAACATGAAAACAAGCGGCTGCAAGCGATCATAGTTAGCGTCCTTAAGAAGAATGACCGCCGTCGCGAGTTCATCCGCTATTGCCGCGCCGCTGCGAGTGTCGAGGACGAACAGTTCAGAGCTGAACTGAAGGCATTGGAGGAGTCAGACGATCTTGATGTCTCCCAGAGGGCTAACTGGGTGTTAGCAGCGCTGGACGGCAAATGGCTCGACCTCAAGCGAGCGACAAGAGGTTATGAGAAATGCGGCGATACTTACGTTAAGGTGCCAAAACCGCGCATTTCATAAGCCCAAATGCCCATTTCCGCGCCAGCAAGGGATGGTAGTCGCGGATCTCCAAAGTATTCAGCGGACTTAAGCGGGTGTCTTTTCCACCAACCCCTTCACCGCCGCCATGAACGGCCCGATCGAGACTGGCTTGGCAAGATAGCCCTCAGCCCCGGCGTCGCGGATGCGTTCCTCGTCGCCCTTGCCGGCGTAGGCTGTGACGGCCAGCACCGGGATCGAGCGCAGCACGGCATCGGCCTTGGCCGCCTCGATCAGGTCCAGCCCCGAGACGTTGGGCAGCTGGATGTCCATGATGATCAGGTTGGGGACAAAGCTGCGCGCCTTGTCGAGCGCCTCGAGCCCGTCGGCGCAGGGCTCCACGGCATAGCCCTGGCTCTTCAGCACGTCGCAGAAGAGCTTGCGGTTGAGGTCGTTGTCCTCGACAACCAGGATGCGCTTTGCCATGCGGCAAGGCCCTACACTGTTACGCCCGAGGCCCGCAATTCTTCGTGAACCCCAATCCCCGGCTGACCCCTTCGTTCTGGCGCTTGGCGCGCTCGGCTGGGTGCTGGGCGACGGCCCCCGCGCCGAGCGGCTGCTGGCACTGACCGGGCTTGATGCCGATGCCCTGCGCACTGGAGTGGGCGATCCGGCCGTACTGGGCGCTGTGCTGGAATTCCTGGCGGCCCACGAACCTGACCTTTGTGCCGCAGCCGATCATTTGGGGGTTGCACCCGGTGCCCTGATCGCGGCACGGGATGCGCTGACATGACAAGACCCCTGATCATTTCCGATTGCGACGAAGTGCTGCTGCACATGGTCGTCCCCTTTGCCGAGTGGCTCGACGAGACCCAGGGCGTGACCTTCTCGATGGTCGGCAATGACTTTGCCCGGGCGGTGCGCTGGAAGGACAGCGGCGAGCTGGTTGAAGGGCCGAAGATCTGGGAATTCCTGCAGGGCTTCTTCGATAACGAGATGCACCGCCAGCACCCGATTGCCGGCGCGGTTCACGCCATGAACACCTTGGCCGAGCATGCCGACGTGGTGATCCTGACCAACCTGACCGACAAGCACAATCAGGCCCGCGCCCAGCAGCTGGCCAACCACGGCATCCATGCCCGGGTTTTCACCAACCAAGGGCCGAAGGGTCCGGCGCTCCAGGCGATTCTGGATGAGTACAAGCCGAGCCACGCCGTCTTCATCGATGACCTGCCGCAGCATCACGGTTCGGTGAAGGAGATCGCCCCGCAGATCGACCGGCTGCACTTGTGCGGTGAGCCCACGCTCGCCCCGCATATTGCCTGCGCCTTCGAGGCGGGCCATGCCCATGCCCGGATCGATACCTGGGAGCATGCCCTGCCGTGGCTGCTCGAACGCATTGGAGTGCAAGCATGACCGACGCTGAAGTGGAAACGAAGCTGGCCGAACTGGGCCTGACCCTGCCGCAGGCAGCGGCCCCGGTTGCGGCCTATGTGCCGGTGGTGGTCTCGGGCGGACATGCCTTCGTTTCGGGCCAGGTTTCCTTCGTTGACGGCGCGCTGATCAAGGGCCGGCTGGGCGATGACCTGTCGGTCGAAGACGGGATGCGCGCCGCCCAGGGCTGCGGGCTGATGATCCTGGCCCAACTCAAGGCGGCGCTCGGCTCGTTCGACCGGGTCGAGAGGATCGTCAAGCTGGGCGGCTTCGTCAACTGCACCGGTGATTTCACTGACCAGCCCAAGGTCGTCAACGGCGCTTCGGAATTGATGGTCGCCGTGTTTGGCGAGGCTGGCAAGCATGCCCGCGCCGCTGTCGGCGTGCCGGCGCTGCCGCTGGGCTGCGCGGTTGAAGTGGATGCCATCGTTGCGCTTCGCGGCGATTGACAACTGGCTCAGCCCTCCGCCCGCCCCGGCCAGAGTGAGCTGGCTGGGTGAGCGGGACTATGCCCATCGCGGCCTGCATGGGGCCGGCCTGCCGGAGAATTCACCCGCCGCCTTCGCCGCTGCGTTGGAGCGCGGTATGGGGATCGAGTGCGATATCCAGCGCTCGCGCGATGGCCATGCGATGGTGTTCCACGACGCCACGCTCGATCGGCTGACCGCCGAGCAGGGCCGGGTGGCGGAACGCAGCGCGGAAGAGCTCGGCCGGATCCAGCTGACCGGCGGCAGCGATACGATCCCGACGCTGCGCCAGGTGCTCGATCAGGTCGCCGGACGAGTGCCGCTGCTGATCGAGATCAAGTCCCCCAAGGGCTCCAATGGCCGGATCAGTGCGCTGTGCCTCTCGGTCCGGCGGGTGCTCGAAGGCTACCAGGGGAGCCATGCGATCATGAGCTTCGATCCCCGAATCGTCGGTTGGTTTGCGCGCCACTCGCCGCTGACCGTGCGGGGGCTGGTGGTGACCGAAGAGGATGACAAGGCGCTGCCCGGCATGGTCCGCCGCCGGCTGGCGCTGTGGCATGCGCGGCCCGATTTCCTGGCCTATGACATCCGCGACCTGCCCAGCCGCTTTGCCGCCGCGCAGCGCAGGCGCGGGCTGCCGGTCCTGACCTGGACGGTGCGCACGGCCGAATACCGCGAACGGGCCGCGGCCCATGCCGATGCGCCGATCGCGGAGGGTGCAGGGGTCCTGTGACCGTTTCGGTTGAGGCCCGCATTGCCCGCGGTGTCGGCGAACTTCCGGCCGATCAGTGGGATGCGCTGACCGGCGCCAACCCCTTTCTCAGCCATGCATTCCTCACCGCGCTCGAAGAATCGGGTTCGGTCGGCGCTGGATCCGGCTGGGACCCGGTGCCGATCACCATTGCCGGGGCCGACGGCCGGATTGCCGCGGCGCTGCCGGCCTATCTCAAGGCGCACAGCCAGGGCGAGTATGTCTTTGATCATGCCTGGGCCGATGCCTGGCACCGGGCCGGGGGCAGCTATTACCCCAAGCTGCAGATTGCCGTGCCGTTTACGCCCGCCACGGGTCCGCGCCTGCTGCTGGCAGACGAATCCCTGGCAAAGCCCTTGCTACGCGCTGCGGAACAGGTCTGCGAAGAGAATGGGCTGTCTTCTGCCCACGCCACGTTCATCGCGCCTGAGCAGGTCCCCCTATTCGAGGCGGCCGGCTGGATGCTGCGCAGCGATATCCAGTTCCACTGGGAAAACCGCGGCTATGCCAGCTTCGACGATTTCCTGACCGCGCTATCAAGCCGCAAGCGCAAGGACATCCGCAAGGAGCGCGCCGCCGCTCAGGAGGGCGTGGAGATCCGTCACCTGACCGGCGCGGACATCCGCCCCGAGCACTGGGACGCTTTCTGGACCTTTTACCAGGATACCGGCGCCAGGAAGTGGGGGCGGCCATATTTGACCCGCGATGCTTTCACCCTGTTGGGCGAGCGGATGGCGGACCGGATTCTGCTGGTCATGGCCTTCATCGGCGAAATGCCGGTGGCCGGCGCGCTCAATTTCATTGGCCCGGATACACTCTACGGGCGGTACTGGGGGGCCGTGCTCGACAAGCCGTTCCTGCACTTCGAGCTGTGCTATTATCAGGCGATCGATGTCGCCATTGCGCTGGGCCTCAGCCGGGTCGAGGCGGGGGCCCAGGGTGGGCACAAGCTGGCGCGGGGGTATGAGCCGGTCGAAACCTGGTCAGCCCACTATATCGTCCATCCCGGCTTTCGCGCGGCCGTGGCCGATTTCCTCGAGCGCGAGCGGCAGGGCGTGGCGCAGGACCGGCTTTACCTCGCCGAACGTGCGCCGTTCAGGAAGACGTAGGGCTCAAGCAGCCTTGCGAACCGTGGCCGAGAGCCATTCACGCGCGCGGCGCTGGGCTTCGGCGATCTCGCGAGCGGTCATCTCGTCCGAAATGTCGGCGCGGCACAGCGCGGCTTCGGAGTGACCCGAGGCAGCAGCGAGATTGAACCACTTGTGCGCTTCGATCAGGTCGCAGTCCACGCCGTGGCTGCCGGTCGAGTAAGCGACACCGAGATCGTAATAGGCGCTGACATCGCCCTGGGCGGCAGCGGCAAGGCAGGTGGCGACCAGCAGGTCTTCCCCGGTGGCTTCAACGACTTCGGCCGAGGCAAAGGCAGCGGCGTGGTTCCAAGTGGTGCTCATTTCAGTGACCCCCTATTCGGCCCGGGCGACGAACCCGGCTGACGAGCCAACTCTTGCGGATCGTGGTCAACAAAAGGTTAACGCCGGAAAAAGTCTTTTTGCGGACAGCCGATTGGTTGGTGAACAGGCTTTGCCCGCGACCCATCGCAGCACATTCCAGGCCTGCCCCAGACCCGCCATTGCCGCTTGTGCAGGCTCAAGCTGCTCACTATAGGCCGCGCACACGCCGGCGTTCGGTAGCCTACGGGAAAACCCGGGGCAGCGGGGACCTCGCTGGGTTCGGCTGGTGTCAGGTGGAGAGTTTATGGCGACGATTCTCGGCGATGAAATCGATGTTCTTGCCAAGGCCAAGCGGGCGCTCGGGGACGGCTATGTGCCCAGTGACGCTGAAGAATACATGTCTGAACCGCAGCTCGACTATTACCGGCGGCTGCTGCTCGAATGGAAAAAGCTGATTCTTTCGGCGGCGCAGGATACCCTCCAGTCGCTGCAGGATGGCCCGATCCGCGAGCCCGATCTTAACGACCGCGCCTCCAGCGAAACCGACTGGGGGATCGAACTGCGCACCCGCGACCGGCAGCGCAAGCTGATCGCCAAGATCGATTCGGCGCTGCGCCGCATCGAAGAGGGCGAATACGGTTATTGCGAGGTAACCGGGGAACCGATTGGTCTTGGGCGGCTTTCCGCGCGGCCGATCGCGACCATGACCGTCGAGGCGCAGGAAGCCCATGAGCGCCGCGAGAAGATTTCGCGCGACGACTGATCGGTAACAACCTTTCCGGGCGCGTTAACCGCTTTTTTGCCGTTACGGTTTAGCTTTCGGATATGGCGTACCAGCTATCAGCAGCTGGAGGGTCGCTCCGGTTTGGTTCTCTGGTGAGACAATAGGTAGGCAATGGGCGGAAACGAACATCGTCAGATCGTACGCGACAGCCTGTTTCTCATGGCTGATCTGCGCATCGATGGTGTCGGCGGGGACCACAAGGTCCGCGTTCGCAACGTCTCGGCCGGCGGGTTGATGGCGGATGGCGGCCCGGCTGTGCAGCGCGGCGCCCTTGTCTGGGTCAACCTGCGCAATGTCGGCTGGGTCGAAGGGACTGTCGCCTGGGTCCAGGACAATCGCTGCGGCATTGCCTTCCGCCAAGAGATCGACCCCAAGCTGGCCCGGGCACCGGTGACGCAGGGTGAAAACACGCCGCGTTATGTCCGCCCGCCATTGGCGGCGACCGAGCCCAAGCACCTGCGCAAGATCTGATCGGCTGTTGGCAGAACGCGATAGGCGCTGTCGAAATCTGCTTTGATCGGCTAGGTGCGGCGGACGATGTTCCGCCAATCATTGTCCACCTGCTTCGGACTTGCCCTGGCCCTGCTACTGGCCGGTTGCGACAACGCGTCGGACCGGGCGGTTCAGGTGGCGGTGATCGGCGATTCCAGTTCACCCTTCGCCAGTGGTGCCCGCTTGCCCCTGGCAGCCCAGCTGGTCCGCTCCGCGACGGCCGAGGGCCTGGTCGGCTTTGACGAACGCGGCCGGGTAATCCCGGCCCTGGCCGATCGCTGGATCGTGACCGACGATGGCCTGAGCTACATTTTCCGCCTGCGCGACGGGACCTGGCCCGACAAGACCCCGCTGACCGGCGACACGGCACGCGCCGCGCTGCTCCAGGCCATTGCCAGTGTGCGCGGCACCCCGCTGGGGGCAGACCTTGCCGCCATTGACGAGGTTCGGGCGATGGCCGGGCGCGTGGTCGAGATTCGCCTGCACCAGGCCCAGCCCGATTTCCTGCAATTGCTGGCCCAGCCCGAACTGGGGCTGCTGCGCAAGGGCCGCGGGGCAGGGCCAATGCGGCTGACGCGTGAAAAGGACATGGCCTTGTTGCGGCCAATTCCGCCCGAAGATCGCGGCCTCCCGCAGGTTGAAGACTGGGACAAGCTCAGCCGCAAGTTGCGGCTCGAAGCGCTGGGTGCCCGCGTGGCGATCGAGCGGTTCAATGCGGGCGAGGTTGATGTCGTGCTGGGCGGGCGGCTGGCAGACTTTCCGCGGCTTGATGCCAGCAGCGTTTCGCGCGGGGCGATCCGGCTCGATCCGGTGGCCGGCCTGTTCGGGCTGGCCGTGGTCAATCCGCAAGGCTTCCTGGCCGAACCCGAGCGGCGCGAGGCGTTGGCCATGGCGATCGACCGCGATGCCCTGGCCAATGCGCTCAATGTCGGCGGCTGGACGGCGACCACGCGGATCGTCAATCCCGGAGCGGGCGATGACAATGGCACCGTTGGTGAGCGCTGGCCCGGCCAATCGCTGGACGAGCGGCGCGCGGTGGCCGCAAACCGCGTGGCTGCCTGGTCTGACGGAAAGCCGCCGCGACTGCGGATTGCCTTGCCGGCCGGCCCGGGCAGTGACGTGTTGTTCGAGCAGCTGGCAAAGGATTTCGAGGCGATCGGCGTTGAAGCGGTAAAGGTGCGCGAGAATGCTGCGGCCGACCTGCGGCTGGTCGATACCGTGGCGCGCTATGTCCGCGCCGGCTGGTTCCTTAATCAGCTGAGCTGCGCCAATGTCCGGGTGCTGTGCAGTGCCAATGCCGATCGGCTGGCGGGGCAGGCGCTGCTCGAACCCGATCCGGCCAAGCGCGCCGATCTGTTTGCCCAGGCTGAAGCGCAATTGACCATCGCCAACACGTTCATTCCCTTTGGCGTGCCGATCCGCTGGTCACTGGTCAGCGGCCAGACCACGGGCTTCATGCCTAATCCCTGGAATGTCCATCCCTTGATGCCGCTGGCCATGCTCCCCAAATAGGCATCGTGGCCGTCTTGGCCCCGCGCTTGATGATGGGATTGCCGATGGACGTTCCCAAGTCCACTGCCCGCCTCCGTAAGCTTGAACCGCTCGTTGCGGACCTGCCGCTGGGCACCGACCCGCTTGCGGTTCGCCGCCGGGTCGAGGCGCTGGAACGGTTGCTTGAAGGGATGATCGAAATCCCGGTGCTGCGCCGCAAGGTCGGGCTTGATGCAATCGCAGGTGTAATCCCGGTTGCGGGTGACCTCGTGACTGCCGCGATGGGGCTTTACCTGGTCTGGGAAGCGCGCAATCTGGACATGCCGCGCTGGCAGCTGTGGCGGATGATCGCCAATGTCGGGATCGATACGGCCGTCGGCGCCGTGCCGATTGCGGGTGACCTGTTCGACCTGCTTTACCGGTCCAACACCCGGAATCTGCGGATTATTCGCAAGCACCTTGATCGGCACCATCCCGCCACCCGGATTATCGAAAGCTGAAGGGCTCCTCCGCGACTCGCCGGATTTCTGCCGTTTACGAGAAATTAACCTTTCCTCTTCATTGGTCATATGGTTAATGACAGGCACTGATCCTGCTGAGGGGGTCATTGCCGGACCACGGGGCAAAGGGGGACTACCCATGCGCGTACTGCTGATCGAGGACGAGCCGACCACGGCCCGCGCCATCGAACTGATGCTGACCACTGAAGGCTTCAATGTCTATTCGACCGACCTGGGCGAAGAGGGCTTGGACCTCGGCAAGCTCTATGATTACGACATCATCCTCCTCGACCTGAACCTGCCCGACATGCACGGGTATGACGTGCTGAAGAAGCTGCGCGTCGCCAAGGTTCAGACCCCGGTGCTGATCCTGTCGGGCATTTCGGAGATGGATTCTAAGGTCCGCTCCTTCGGTTTCGGGGCTGACGATTACGTCACCAAGCCGTTCCACCGCGAAGAACTGGTCGCCCGCATCCACGCCGTGGTGCGCCGTTCCAAGGGCCATTCGCAGTCGATCATCCGCACCGGCAAGCTGGCCGTGAACCTGGATGCCAAGACTGTTGAAGTCGATGGCGCCCGCGTCCACCTGACCGGCAAGGAATATGCGATGCTTGAGCTGCTCTCGCTGCGCAAGGGCACCACGCTGACCAAGGAAATGTTCCTGAACCACCTTTATGGCGGCATGGACGAACCCGAACTCAAGATCATCGACGTGTTCATCTGCAAGCTGCGCAAGAAGCTGGCGCATGCCTGCGGTGGTGAAAACTACATCGAAACCGTCTGGGGCCGCGGCTATGTGCTGCGCGATCCGGGCGAAGAGGCTGTCGCCGCCTGATTCTAGTACCCGGAGGTTTGAAGACGGCCCGCTTCCCACCGAAGCGGGCCGTTTTCATTTGCCCTGACCGGGTTCAGCCGATGCGGTTGAAATAGGTTGTTTCCAGCTTCGGCATTTCCTGGCCGGCCCAGACGATGGTTTCGGTCATCGATTTCTGGTCCTTTGCCACGGCATAGACCCTGGTCGAAACCGGCGCGCCGCCCTTGCCCAGCGTCATCACCAGGGTGTTCGGGGCTGGCTGGCGCAGCGAGGCCGTATCGATGAAATCCATGTTGCCGCCGATCGGCACGGCGACACCATCGGCAGCGGCAGTCGATTCCGCGCGCCGGGTGGTGCCGTCGGGGGCGACAATCTCGACCACCGTCGTCCACCGCCGGTCCTCACCCTGACGGAATGTGATCGTCACCGCGCGGGGACGCTCTTCAGCCGGGATGCGCGCGACATCCAGTGACCAGCGCCCGACCAGCGGGCTTGCCTTCGCGGCGACCGCATGAGTGGCTGGTGCCGGGGCGACCGGCTGCGACGGATTGCTGGCCGCGAACATCAGTCCAGCCGCGGCGAGGGGTAATGCAACAAGCATGACAAGCATTCCTTTCGACCATTGGCGTCCCGGCTGGCGGGACTGCCCGGAAGCATCGGTCAGGGAATGCGGGCCCGATAGATCGATATTCTTGTCCCAGATTTTCTGGGCATCGAGCAGCCGCGCCAGTTCGCGGCTGCTGCCCACCCCGGTCTTGCGGCGCGCATCGCGCAGGCGCTCGTTGATCGAGGCTTCCGACTTGCCCAGCGTCACCGCGATCGATTTGACCGTATGGCCGGCGGCCAGCAGCCGCAGAACCTCAACTTCCTTGTCATTCAGCGCGGCGGTTGCGGCAGGCATGGGGAATTGAACCGTCATGGTGGTTGATCACCATAAGCGCCGTTAAGCGTCCATCCCAATTTTCTTGTGCCGTGCGGTCGCGCCGGCAGTCAGCCGCCATGCTTG
Source organism: Novosphingobium sp. UBA6722 (assembly GCA_002454125.1). Lineage (GTDB taxonomy): Bacteria > Pseudomonadota > Alphaproteobacteria > Sphingomonadales > Sphingomonadaceae > Novosphingobium. The sequence goes on along the minus strand of DKII01000113.1, from coordinate 1,544 downwards.
ACCCCCGCTGGCGGCGCTGTCACAGGCACCGCCCATGACCGCGCACAAACCCGGCGATCCGACCACGATCAACCGTCTCTACGGCCGCTCGAAGGGCAAGCCCCTGCGTGCCGGCCAGCAGGAGCTGGTCGATCAACTGCTGCCGCAGATTGCGGTTCCGGCGGAAGGAACGGTCACCGCCGAAAGGCTGTTTGGCCAGGATTGCCCGCTCCATTTCGAAATCGGCTTCGGCGGCGGCGAGCATATGGCGGCCCGTGCCGACATGTTGCCTGATCACGGTTTCATCGGTGCCGAACCCTTCATCAACGGGGTGGCTCAGGCGCTCGTCCACGTCTCTGGCGATCATGGCGCGCACCCGCCGCTGGGCAATGTCCGGATCTGGCATGGCGATGCGCTGGACGTCCTGCGGCGCATTCCGGATGGTTCGCTCTCGTTCCTGTATCTGCTCCATCCCGATCCCTGGCCCAAGGCCCGCCACGCCAAGCGGCGGATGATGAATGACGGGCCGGTCGACCTGTTTGCCGCAAAGCTTAAACCGGGCGGCGAATTCCGCTTTGGCACCGATCACGCGGTCTATGTCCGCCACGCGCTGATGGTGATGCGCCGCCATACCGATCAGTTCGAATGGCTGATCGACAAGCCGCAGGATTTCCAGAAGCGGCCCGGCGGCTGGCCGGAAACGCGCTATGAGCACAAGGCGCGGACCGTCTATGGTCACGAGGTCTGGTATTTTCGCTGGAGGCGTATTTAGGGATACCTCTGGCGTAGAATTACTGCGTTATTTCAAACGATTGGCTACGCTACAGTTTTCGTCCCTTGGCGGCAGTTTCCGCCTCGGTGATTACCCGGTGATTGCTGGGTGATTGCTGGACGCCGGGTCTGGAGGCGAAAAAATGGCGAGTGGAAAGATAACGAAACGGACAATTGATGCGTTGATTGCTTCGCGATCGGCAGGCTTTTTGTGGGATGATGGAATCAAAGGATTTGGTGCCAAGATCACCAAGTCCGGAACCGTCTCCTACATTCTGCAATTCCGCTTGGGTGGGCGGGAGGCCAGAACGCGACGATGCACGATCGGAAGCCATGGGTCGCCATGGACGCCAACCACGGCCAGGGAAGAGGCACTTCGTCTTTCCCTGCTCATCGCCCAAGGTGTGGATCCGGTCGAAGTCGAAAAGCAGCGCCGCCGGGAGGCAGTTGATCTCGCTTTTGACAATTATGCTGACCGTTTCGAAAGGTCATGCGTTGGCCGTGGGTGGAAGTTGCTCGTCGGACGGTCCCTGCGTATCCACACAAAGCCCGTGCTCAAATCAAAACCTCTCACCAAGATTACACGGGCGGACATTGTGGCGGTATTTGATCGGATGCCTGATCGGCAGGTCGCCAATCGGCGTAACGTGTTTGCCGTCCTCCGCCGTCTGTTTCGATGGGCGGTCAGTCGCGGCGACATTGACCGCAGCCCAATGGAGGGCATGGAGACGCCACCCGCGGTCAAGGCCCGCGACCGCTGGCTTTCGGACTCCTGTCCGTCGTCAGAACATTTG